>CAVTLU010000015.1:0-244676 GCA_963735545.1 uncultured Acidobacteriaceae bacterium | reverse complement strand
GGATTATATACTGCTTCTTCGTCGGCCATTGGTCCCGACACGGTCCGCACCACCACCGGCGCCGTCAGCAACACCGCCAATGTCAGCGTGGCCTGGCTAAAGGGCGATTTGAACGGAGACGGCCAAGTCACCACCCGCGACGTGCAAGCTTTGATGTTTGCCCTCTCGGACTTGACTGGTTACCAAACACAGCGCGGCGTTGGCATTACTGACATGCCTTTCATTGCCGACGTGAACACCGACGGCAGCATCGATAACCGTGATATTCAAGAGCTGATTGCTTTGATCGCTAACAACGCACCGGGCGGAGGCGGAGGCAACTCCAGCGCACGCCATCGAAAGTACGCCAACTGCCAAAACCATCTCGCCGGAATTAAGTGTGGTTGCCATCAACAACGATTCATCGACGATGCCGATCGAGCCGTCCGAATCAGCAGCACCGCAGGAACCGGCTCCGATTGTCGTAACCATCAAACCACAGCGAACGTTCATCAATACTGTTCCGTCATTCACGGTGACTGCCACGGTCGGTGCGATTCACCCTGTTCCTGTCACAACATCAGTGCTCAAGACGGCCTCTTTGGCGACACTGGACCGCATCTACGCCGATTTCGAAATTCCCGCCGCGTTCAATCGCCGCCGCCACTCGTCGGTCGGAAACCACAACCATACGGATGCCGTAATCGTCGACGAATTGACGGGTGGCCGGCTGATGGATCTCTAAGAATCCATCGAATATTCGACTTCTTTTGGTCTCGTCCCAAGCGATCCATTAACCCCGATTCTCTCACTAACACTACAAAGAATGGGGGATAGGTCACGTAACAGGCGGCGGGGTTTTATAGACACTGCTATAATAATTCTACATTCGTCCCAGACGAAACCAACTCCTGTGCCAAGGTTACAATCGTGCGCTTTATGTATTTCCCCTTGCTGCCGCGGCGAAGCGATGATCCTGTGGCTGGCTGTGGCCTTCGCCCAAGATACCAAGCTCGATTCCAACAAGAATCAGCTCAAACTAAACCTTGCGCCGGGCGATACAAGAAGTCTTTCGCTCAACGTCGAAGGCGATATTCATTGGATGTTTGACAAGCAACCCATCGACATCCATGCCACGGCGCGAATGGATTGCGACGTTGGTGTCCAAAGCATCGATACAGTAGGCAGATATACAGTCCACACGACGCAAACGCGAGTTGCCTACGGTGTCAAAGGCATGGGGCCTGACTATTCATTCGACTCCGACATCCCCGCTGACAAAACAAAAGATGAGTCGATCTATGCACGCGCATCATCGACCTGCCGATCGGCTTGAAACTCGATTCCGCAGCTCAGCCGCTGGAAGTGCTTGAAATGGATAAGCTCATCGAAGACATGAAGGCCAAAAATCTCAAACTCGCTCCCGGAATGGACCAAGCAACAAGCGGCCACGTTCATGAACGGAATGAAGCTGGTGATGGCCCCGCTGCCCAGCCTGTCGGTCGGCATCGGCGACAAGTGGCCATTGCAAATCAAAACCAACGGCCTGGAAATTGACGCCACGTACAAACTCTACGATTTTCATGACGGTGTGGCATACGTCGACCTGATAGGCACGATGAAAGTTGATTCCGCTAAGCTTGAAGGTCCGATCCACGGCCAGATTCAAATCGACCAGAAGACCGGCTGGTTAAAGTCTGAAGTCATCGACGCGAAGCTCTCCAATGGTGATACTCTCAAGGTAGACGCCACAATGACCGTCACAGGTAAGTAGGGTCCACGCCCGCCCCAATGCTAGAATACCGGGCATGAAATTGCCTCACTTCTATCTGACAAGTACGCTCGTCGCCATACTGCTGCTGGGCGTGCTAATTGGGTTGGCACTAAAATATATTTTTCCCACACACTAGCAACACCAGCCCAACCACCCCTAGGGGAAATACAGCAACGGCACCGAATCGGGCATATCGTCAAACGGTGGGTTTTCGGGACGTGTCACCATCGACGGGGTCTCGGCACCCCAGATATTCAGCGGTTGCAATCCTTGGACGAGGGATGTGAAGGCCGTCGGCTGAGGCGGTGTTATGATCGCAGGTCACTGCCACGGCATTAGCCCGAAATCGATAAGTCAGCCGTGCTCGATAGCGAGGGCAATCATTTACTTTCCGATTTGAATCGTCTTCAATTCGACCTGCGATCCGTGCGGATTGTACTGCTGCGGTCCCAGCACCCCAATCGCATTCGAGCCGTCGACAAAATATCCAACCGGCTCTTGTCCAGGTTTCCACGGCGGCGGCGACCAAACACGTTCTTGCTCAGATGGCGCAGCGGGATCAATCACAAATTGCTGATATCGCACCTTGTTCGATCCAGGAAAGAATTGCAATGTGCGTCCAGCCGACAAATGGCACCGAAACGTCCAGCTTTAGATCCAGATCGGCGATGACTTTGCCATCGGCCACTGACCACTGGATGAGCCGCTGTTTAAACACGGGGACTTGCAGGATTACTGCAAGGACAGCGCCGTCGCAAGAGAACGCAGCAGCTTGCGGATCTCCCGATCGCGATTCTTTACTAGGAATGGCAGTTTGGCCCAAGACTGTACCATCGGCCAAGCTCAAGATTGCTACACGGCTCCGATTGGCCACTGCCAGTTGCTTTCCGCCCGGGCTGACGGTCAGGGCATAACCGTTTAAGGTAAACGAATCAGGCAACAGAAACTCGTGGTCCTCCTGCTTTGTGTTGAGGTCCCAGATGGCCACACCGGCCCTGGTTTTGCGGATCACGTTAACTGCGATTTGGTTTTGGCCGACAAAATCGATCGGCGACTTCGCCTCCCGGATAACCATGGTTTGATGATCGCCGTCCATCGGCATGATGCTCACACCCGCTCCGGTGATTGCGAGATACGCACCGTCCGGGCTGAGCACTGGCAAATCCAAGCCCGTAATGCCAAATGCCGGGGATGCGATTTGCTGCGACGGTTTCCACTGCACTTGTCCACGTCCATCACGCGCCAGGTGCTAACCTCGCCTGCAAAGGCTAAATCGGCAAACGCTACAAAGCGACCAGACCGTCCCGATGCGACCATGAACGCTTTATGGCGCAACGGCACAAGTTCAAGGATTGGAGGGGTGATCTGCGGGGGAGTTTCGATCGAGGGGTCCGTCTGCACCTTCCAAACATCAGCAGGCCAAGCGACTTCGCCCATGGCGATCAAGAAAATGACAATCTGCACAACACAAAATGGATCCAAGTACGTTCGCTTGCATCGGAATGTCGCTACCATCGGTGAGCTGCTTTATTGAATCTTTGCTCTGTTAAACTGATCTATTGACGAAGGCAACCTGTACTTAACAATTGTCAATTTGCTTACTTCAGGAACCGATTTTAGTGAATTTCCATCCTCGCCGCATCTCTTATGAATTGCTGGCGCCATGACCGCCGAGTTGAGACGGGTTTATGTCGACAAGACTCAAATCGTTGGTTTGACGACGCACCGGGCAATCGAATCGCCCACACTCCGTCTCAGAAACCCCGCGCAGACGTTTTTCGGTACCAGAATCCATGCACCGAAAAAGGTGTGTCACAACGGGTCGTTTCATTGGAGTCCCAGAAACTCGCCGCGGTACGGGTTGATGCAACATTTGCTGTTCAAATCTCGATCATTTATCGAATCGCGTGACTTCGGCGACGACGCATCGCTAGGATGCCCAGTCCGATCATGCCCAAAGTTACCGTCGCTGGCTCTGGCACGGCGGTGAGTCCGCCGTTGCCGCTCGCCTCATGATTGGCGATCAGCGTGATCAGTGCTTGGACGTCGGCGTTGTTGATGCTGCCGTCGCCGTTGACATCGGCCACATCGCGGAACAGTAACGGATCGGTCAAACCTTTGGCCGATTGATAGTGCTCAAATTTGAAAGGGCATTCATCAGCGCCGAAATGTCGGCCACCGTTACTCGGCCATCGCGATTGATGTCGCCGGCATAGTAGGTGTCTGACACGGACACGATGCCTGTGATTGGAAGCTGCGAGCTGTCCCAGACGATGCGGCCGTCGAGCGTCGTTAATTGCACGTTGGCGAAGTCCGCCGGTCTTCTCATCCCCGAATCGAAGAGGTCGAAACTAGCGCCGGTCGCCGGCAGGAAGTTGCCCGCCAGGGAGACCGTTAACGTGCCGGCTTCCGCAAATCCGGCTACGACGTTCAGCTTCGAATTGGCAGAGGGCGCTAGACCGCCCAGTTGCATCGCGATTCCGCCTTGGGCAAACGTGCTGGCTGTGAGTGTGCGGCCGGCGGCGACGGTGGTCGTGCCCGAGCCGGAAATGGCTCCGGCAGTGGAGCTGGCGTTGATGACGAGCGACGCATTGTTAATTACCGCAGTTCCACTTGGCAAGCTGCCGGTTGCAGCGATGACGAGCGTGCCGGCGGAAATCGTCGTGCCGCCCGTGTAGGCGTTCGAGCCGGAGAAGGTCTCCGTGCCGGCGCCGGTTTTGACGATCGCCAGATGAGCCATCACATCGTCGTTGATCGCGCCACTAAAAATACCGCTGCCGCCCGCGACGCCGATGGTGACCGTCGCCAGACCGCCTGCGTTTGCAAAGTAACCTCCGGAAAAAGCTCCCGCACCGGTGAGTGCATCGATTTGCATGGTTCCACTCGGCCCAGCTTCGACTGCATCGAACGTGGCGCCGGTGGCGATATTGAGGGAGGCCTGATTACTGGTCCAAATCCCCTGATAACTCGAACTGCCCGCGAGTCCCCCCGCCTGGACGTCGATCAGCGCTCCGGCAGCAAAATCCACCTCGACATTGCCCAAGCCGCCGAACACCAGCGTGTCGGCGCCAGTCTTGCGCAGTGTGCCACTGCCGGTATAGATCATCGCATTTTCAAAGACTCTAGCTGATTCGTTGTATTCCAGAATTGCGTCCGACGCGACCGAGGTCGCCGAACTGGGCAGTACGACGTTCGCGAGTTTCAATGTGCCGGCGTTGACTGTCGTGCCGCCGGTGTATGTGTCAGTGGCTGAGAGTCCGAGTAATCCCGGCCCGGTTTTTGTCAGCATGCCGGCGGATCCCTGTTCGTCTTGGATCGGCGCGGAAATCTGTAATTGACCACGCCTGAGGATACGTTGAAGGTAATGTTGCCGCGCAGATCGATTCCGCCGGCTGCGGAAATGGTTGATGTGCCGGCGGTGGCGTCAGCCGAGACCGTTGCGTTGAGCGTGTAATCACTGGATCCGAAAAGTGGATTTGGATCACCCGCCATCGTCCCGCCAGCCAGCTTCACGGGTCCTAGATTATGCGTGGTGCCGGCGGCTGTCGTCACCATGCCACCGGCATTCACGTTCAAAGTGGGTAGAGTGTGATCCGCCGTTCCCAGCGCGTTATTGATTAACTTCGCATCGCCTAGTTGTAAGGTAGCGCCGTTATTGACCGTGATGATGCCAGCATAGTTCGGCGGGCCACCCGATCCTTCGACAATCAGCGTGCCTCCGCTGACCGTGACATTGCCAGTAAAGCCGGTGTCGATCGATAGCGTTTGAATCGCACCGCCGGTTTTCAGAATACTGCCGCTACCGGAAATGATGCCGGAATAGAGCGCACTGCCACTTGTGCCGTTGATGTTGAGTGCATGGCCGCCCGCTGGATCCGCCTGCAGATTGATTACGCCCTCGCCCGGGGCGTTGCTAGCCAATCCCTGGGTGGTGAAGGTGCCGGTGCTTACCATGATGGAACCGGCGTCAAACAGTGTGGTCACCCCGTTAACATTGGCGCTGCCGCCGCTAGTGATATAAATTTGGCCGGCGCCCCCCTCACGGCTGGTCCCGTTAAGCTCGGCGGTAATGCCTCCAACAGTCAAAATATTGGTCGTCCAGATGGATCCCGAACCAGTGACTGTCGCCCCACAGACAGTTCCTGGGTCTCGGGCAATAATACAACCGCCGCTTGTGATGCTGCCTCCGCCTTGGACGAGGACCGTTCCGTTGGAAAGATCTCCTAGGACAAGGAAGCTTCCTTGCGAAAGTACTGCGCCACGGTCCACAACCAATTCTCCCGGCCCTAGCCCGCCGACGTTCGTTTGGAACGGCATTTTCCAGATTGTATTGGATCCTGTAACCGTCATCACGGCGGGACTGGCGAGGGTACCGGCGATGTCGGCTTCGTCCGCTTGCGAAGTATTCAATATCGCACCCGCTTCGACCCTGAAAGCAGCGCCCGGGTGCCGAAGCCAACGTTCAAAGCGTCATTCGGCGTTTCAAGTGAGGTCGAATTCGTCAAGGTCAGGGCCCCGCCATTGAGTGCGACGGTGCCAGCCGTGATCTCAAGGTGATCGAGCTGACTGCCAGTGCCAGTAAGCGTCAAGACGCCATTGCCGGTTTTAGTGATCCCTGCACCATTGACGCCGGCAGAGATCTTCGAGCTGACCGTGAGACCACCGCCGGGTTCGATGTCCCAAGTGCCCGTGGACTGAATGTTGATATTCGGTACGGTGATAAACTGTGGGCTGATATGGGTGGGGGGCGATTGAGTGAGATTACCGCTGACCAACGTCAGTATGTTGCCTGGATTTCCAGTCAATGTGAAGATGTGATCCGTATTGAAGGTCAGGCTGTTGATAATTTGGTTCCCGTTGAGATTGGGATCACCTGAACCAAATCCCGTACCGAAGAACACGTCGCTAGTCTGCGAGGGAAGCGAAATTGCGTTCCAATTGAGATAATCAAAGATGAACTGACCAGTAAGATTGTCCCAGTTCGCATTCTGTCCGCCCCCGTTCCAGGTAAAGGTATCGGCCACCGTGCGCCCGGCGACGAACATTAAGATCATTGCGACGCAAGAGCTCACAATCGATCGACGCATTACAATTACTCCACAATGAATGGCGAAATCTACACTGATTGAGAGACCGCGCACGGCCAATTTGGAGAGCCCCAGTTCCCACGCGCCGCCAACTCGCGAGGAAGCATCGTGCTAGATTCCAATCAACAAAAGATGTACCGACCAGAAACCAAACGATCTTGCGGCCGTGACCGGGGGACGGCAGAAACCGTCCAGAGGTCTAAAAGCCGAGCAGTGCGAGCATTATCCCCGCTGCCATGGGAATTGCAACATTCAGTTGTATCCGTGTGTTAACAGCGGCATGAGTTAGGCTGACCGAGGAAATGGTTTACGGAACGCCTGAGCTGTTCCACGAATAGAGTGAGCGTTGAGATCTGCTGTGGCTGAGTCTAATGGGTTCGTTTGGCGGAGACGCTTCTTCGGCCGGTAAGTCAGTGGAGTGGCGGATCGAGAACCTTGATGAGTTTTCGAGACGCTGAGGATGTATCAACAAAGGTGCGGATTTTTGAAGTGTCTTACGCACTGACGAGTTTATGAGAAGCAACGACCAAGCGTGAGTACGAAACTATGATTCGGGCACATCACGGCTATCGTCGAGTTGGTTGCCAAGAAACACGGCTGGCCATGCAGGAGATTCACTACCGACGCGTGGGGCGAACAATCTGTGCAACCTATTCGCGTCGCTATAGTCAAACCTATTCTGACGAGCGGGCCTGATTTATTTGCCTCGCGGCAGCTTCGACAACCAGCGTATCGGCCGAGAGCGGGAAGCGAATGACCGCGAAGTTTATTGTGTCATCTGCTTTAGCCCTTGGATCCTTACCATTGATGCAGTGCTCCAATGCCAGTGCCGTTTTCCATGACCAGCGGCATGACTTGCCACTGGCTATTTTGCGATTGCGTGCAATTGACGGCAGCCACCGAAAGACCGGCGATCCACCAGCCCATCACGACTTGCGATAGGTAATGGGCATCGTCGTGAATGCGGGAAATGCCAGCCAGCGTTCCGCCCGCATAAAAAACAACTTCCAACGGAATGTTATCGGTCATTTGAGCAACGGTCCAAAATGGTACAGCGCCGATAAATGCGTGCCCACTAACGCCGTTGTTGTCTTGGAAGGGTTTCCATTTTGAACCGGCGCTGCTTTCACCAGGGCGGGACGAGCCGATGATGTATTGCAATGCCAACACCGGAACGGCGCCGACGGCCATGCCGCGGAGCGATCGGCCGCTCCATTGCTCCAAACTTTCGGCCACCGGACGTTCGCCGGGAGCGGCATTGGAATCGAGCCAATAATCGGCAACATAAATTGCCGCCAAACCGGGTATTACGTACTGGCCGGTGCCCAAATCCTTCGCCCACATGAGATCTTGATTGTGGGCATTCGCTGGCCCCTGCACGGCCTGTCGAAACTGCTCATCAAGATTAGTATTTGCCAGGATCGCCGAAGTGCCCAAGCCAACACCCAGCCATGCCATGCTGCCGCAACTGTAGAAATTGCGCTCGTCGCTGACCAGATTGTGCACCAATGGCCGCTGCATCAACCGTTGGAAATAGGAGTCGGTGGCCTGGCTTGGATGATCATCAATGATCACGCCCACGGCGCAGCCGCTCTGTTTATCGACGCCGACCCAAATGGGCGGCTGTCCGGGCTGAGTGGGCTCAGCGGGATCATGCAACGAATCGGGCAAAAACACTAGGTCGCCTTGCTGCGGCGACACGATCGTGCCCGTGTGGTTCAGATTTGCATCGGCGACGTACGACACCCATTGAACAGGATAACCGGCGGTTGCGAGTGGCGAAAAGCGGCGAGAATTCGTGGTGAAGATCGATGGAGTGGACTCAGGTTGAAGTGAGGCGAACAGAGTGCCAGAAAGCAACGATGGGAGGCGATCGGTCAGCGAATCGACTGCGCCGAACGCACGAGGGTCACCAGATTGCGACCGCGATTGAACCGGGGTCGAATCCGCAGTGACCGGGCTGCCCTTTGGGACGAGGCAAATCGTGGGGTAATCACTGGCCCTACTCAGGCATTGGTCGTCGGCGGCTGTCTGGGGACTGGGTGCAATTTGGGCGCTGGGATAATGAATCGGGGCTACTTTGTCGCAAGCTTGTACGAACCGCAGCGGCTGAGCAGCCCAGCCGATCAGCAGATCAAGCAGCACGGCGGTAAGAAGAAATTTCATTAAGGCGCGATCAACTGCGATGGAAGCGCAGTCATCGCGTGAAGTAAAATCGGGCGAAGGCTATCGCCTGGGAATAGATGCGCAGAAATGGCCGGCCAAAATAGTCCTATTTCAGAATCGGTTCAAAGCCAATTGCATAAAGTTTTGTTCATATAGCGGGCCACCGCTCAATGCGTGGTGCCGTTAGCGTCATAGTGTCAGGCGATAGTTGATTCAGGCCACTGCAAAACCATCTCTCACCAGCGGCAACCATCACGATTTTGGCGGTGCTTCGGTTCCTTTCGATTTATCGCAGGTGGACCAACCACCGCCGTGAATGTAGACCGCTTGTCCGTGCAAAAATGCCGGCCATTAATTCGAAATGAAATTCTCCTCATCTTGCTATCGCGAGAACTACTAGCAGTTTGCAAACAAGCTGAGTGCAGCTATCGGAATTGAATTCGCCACGAGGCGGTGTAACATTTTGCAAAGTGTCTCGGTTTGGCCGGTTGTATTCGCCAAAAGCATATCGAGTGCGCTACGTCCGTGGATGAGCACTCAAATAATGTGTGGCAGTTCGTATCCAATGGTCGGTCTGATTCGTCATGCCGAATCCCTCAACTGATTCGCGCAAATCAGGTCTATTTTTTGCGATTGCGCCCCCCCACTTCAAGTCGATATTCTCGGTATCCGATCGAATCGACTGTTTGGAATGTGGGAAGTAATCGATTCGATGGGATCGAGAACCTGATAACAGAAGAGCTGCTTCTATCTGCGGCGGCCGTAAAATGTGTCGCTTGAAATCACTGCTCTAGCGGGCGGCACGACATCAACTCGGAGTTCATCGGTGACCGTCAAGTCGGATATCGCGCTCCTGGTTTCCAGCTACCAACAGCCACAGCACCTGCGGCGGGCGTTGCTGTCGATCGCATCGCAGCATGATGTACACGGTCGAATGGAGGTCGTCGTGACCGATGACGGATCGACGGACGAAACTCCGCAAGTGGTCCAAGAGTTTGCACGATCGGTCGATTTTCCCGTCAAGTTCACGACTCACCCACACACGACCTATCAATTGGCCCGCTGTCGCAACGATGGTGTTCGGGCCAGCGCCGCTCCTTATATCTTGTTCTTGGACGGGGATTGCATTCTGCCACCCAACCATGTGTCGATTCATCTTGCGCGTCGTCGTCCAGGTATCGTCATGGCGGGGAATTGTGCGCGGCTGGATCCGGCAACCTCGGCTCGCATCGATGAGGCTGTCATTTGCGGCGGGGACTTCATGCATTGGGCAGCACCCCAAGAATTACGCCGGCTGCGCAAACAGGATCTCAAGTCTCGGCTATACCAATTACTGCGACATCCAACGAAGCCCAAACTGATCGGCAACAATGTCGGGATCTGGCGGTCCGACTATGAGCAGGTCAATGGTTACGATGAGCACTTCGAAGGGTGGGGCTGTGAAGACAGCGACCTGGGACGGCGATTACGTCGCATGGGAGTACGAATTCAATCTATTTTGCGCTGGACCCACACCTATCACTTGTGGCATCCGAAGGACGTCACTTGTCCCAAGAGGTGGCGCCACGGAAGAAACGTCGCCTATTTGACCCGGCAAGGAGTTTTGCGCGCTGCCGCAATGGCTTGGCCAAACCGCTGGCGGTGCGAGCTCCGTCGTAAATTTTGATTTGTCTTGGTGTCGTGCGTCGAGATCTTTGCACCGGGCTCTTCCCACGCAACCATCTTGCGTTTAACCCCGCCACAAGTGCCAAGGAGGCGAGGATCCAACAGTCCGGCTCGGGCACGGCGGTGAGCGTACCGCTGCCGACTGCATTGTTGGCCACTAGGCTGATCAACGCTTGGAGGTCAGCGTTGTTGACAGCACCGTCGCCGTTCACGTCGTCGACTTCCAAGAATTGTTGCGGGTCGGTCAAATTCTTGGCAGCACGGTACCCATTCAAATCCGACAGCGCGGACATCAACGTCGAAATATCGGCCACGGTGACCTTGCCATCGCGATTGATGTCGCCGGGAAACAGGAGACTGTAATCGCCCACGATGGGATAGTGGTCGCTCCCCGTGGACGTGCTCCCGCTGCCAGCTTGCTGCAGGTCAGCCAGCACCGTGCTGGCATTGGCGAGGTCCAGGAGCGAGTTATTGCTGGAGCTGGTAGCGACCGCGCCACGTGGCGTCGAGCCGTTGTTGCCGAAGACCTCGAAGGCATATGGGTATTGCGACGCGGGAAAGTTTCGCGCATCGTAAGGATCCGATTTGTCGAGCGCCAATTGGAGTCCCGGCTGATTTAACATCGGGGAATTAACGAGCTGAATGTCGAGACGCGAGGAGTTCGTGAACGTACCGGCGTCGGTCGAATCGGTATACAGATAGCTTGCCGTCCCGTCGCTCGCGGAATTGTTCCAGCTCGTGGACGGTGGGAGGCGAGGTTCTTCGAGGTCGGATCGAAACCTTGCGTGGCCTTGGAGTTGGCCCAGATTGAACTCGAATCGGCCCAGTTGACACTGTCGGACGTAACTTGTCCCGTCAGGCACTTGTACGCATTCTCGCCGCTGCCGTTAAACAGGTTCCAGTCGCCGGAATACATGATATGTGCACCGGCAGGCAAATTGTATTTGGCGTCACTGCGAACCTCTTGGGCCTCCGCGTATCGTCCATCGCCGACGGAGTTATCGCTCCCGTCGATGGCATGACTCACATACATGTACACATCGGCACTGGGCCCAGCGCCAACGGGGCGGATTTGATACAGCATCGGGGCACGGGGAACACTGATCGTGCCGGAAATATCGTGGGCGGCAGTGTACGTGCCGTTGGATTGCAGCAGCACATTGCTGCCGGTTCGCAGCACACGTACCGAAACAATCTGCACCGTCTTGGTGTTGTAGATCAGGCCTTCCGATTGCGTCGGATTGGCGGTGTCAAAACTGTAGGCGCCTGCCCCGTAGATGCTATTGAGCTGTGTGGTGAGATCGTTGAGCGTCCGATTCACACCGCCGGTCGTCGAGGTCAGCATCTCTTCCAACCCCAGGACATCGACGGGTTGGGCATTGCTGCCAATGTGATGATTGCCGATGGCTTGAATGATCGTTGAGATACTATGTGCAGTAGCACCGGTGCTTTGGGTAATGTTGTTGTCGCTGTTTTGATCTTGGCTATCGATGTTGTAGGAAGCAATTCGCAAGGTTGCAGGATCGGCCAACGCGACCGCTACTTGGCAAGCTGCCACGATGGGCGCCATCCAGCGCAAATAACGTCTAAAACAAATCAATGTTATCGGACCTTTTTAAGCACGTTTCTAGCCTGAAGCGATGATTTGATATTAGAATCCGCGGATGGGAGTGAAGCAACCTGATCGGTGCGGTGGGCAGCAGTGCAGAAGGATCCCGGCAATCGTGAAGGTGCGCGTCCTTTACGGTCCGGATAGCTCCGGCGTTGGGATCTCGAGCGTAAATGTTCCGAGATGCCGCAGTCTCATTTCAGTCGTCACTGCGGTTGTTTGAGGGGGCAAAGCGATCGATTAGCTTGATTCGGCCGAGGCGGGAGCTATCCAAGGTGTCCTTTTGGTTGCAAATTCTTGGTATGCAGGCACTTTGTTTTTAGGCTTCCCGAACACCGAAAGATTATTCTCAGATAAATACTACGGATTTTTGCGCGCACTCATCAGCGTGAATTACGTTCTTATCCACAGTGACTCACTGTGGCTGGTACCCTTTGCTACGAGGGCGATATTGATTCGCATGCTAGTGCCATGCCCGATGAAGAAGATGTTCGGAGTTCGATTGGCCTCAACAAAACTGGGCCGGAGATTTGTCTCGAACCAGGAAGGATTCTGATGTTCCGAGTTGATGCGATTTGCGGCATTTAACCGGAGATATCGATGCCGCCGGCATCATGATCTCCATCGCCGTCCGCATCGCTGCCAGCGTTGGACGCGGCTGCCGCGGTATTCTGCTGTGGATCTGCTGTGCGCCGGGGCTGCGGCTTAGTCGCGGCAGGTTGTGCAACTGCATATGTCGATGCTACCGCGGAACCAATACCGGATATGCTGCTCATTAGGAATCTCCATCTTCGAACAACGGATTGATCACGGACGATGCTTAGTACTACCGCATCGATCGACCATGCGCATAGCGGCACGGCAGAAATGCTCATTTACTAAAAAATGCAACTAACCAATCGGCCCACGGTAACGAATGGTCCTTCAAATATGGGCACCGATTGTGCGATGATACGAGCGCGTTTCCATTCGAGACACCAATCTAAATCCTGATTTATCTTGGGTTCACGAGGCATTGGTGAATTTTTCGGGTTGTCTGGAGAATTAACGATTCCAGACCAACTAACAGCTGAAAATTAAACCAGCAGCGATCGAATCTGATTATCGATAGCACTGCAATCACATTTGGACTACTCGTGAGACGGTCGGATTTGGTAAACAGGCCGTCCCGCCTAATAACGTTTCCTACCAGTTGATCGTTTTGGGAGGCTGATCAAATGCGAAGGCAACCGCCTCATTGGAAGATATTTGTCCTCACCGTCGGGCTCTTGTTTCCTGCCTTCGCAAATCATGCTTTGCTGGCCCAAGGACCCGTCGCCGGTAGCGTGCTGCAGCCGTCCAACGCACCACTTGCACCGGGCGATCTTGATCCGGCAGTGAGCCGCATTTACGTCCATGTCGATAAGACCGGCTTTGGGCACGAACATGGGGTCGAAGCACGAACTTAAGTCTGGCCGACTGCAATTGGGCGCAAATCAAAACATCGGTGAGATCGTCATCGACATGAGCAGCTTCAGTGCCGACACCGATGAGGCCCGCCGGTACGTCGGTCTCGACGGCTCGACCGATCCCGGCACTCGCAAAGAAGTCGACAACAACATGCTAGGGCCCGATGTGCTCGACGTGCAGAAGTATCCGACCGCTACCTTTAAAGTCAGCAGTATCCAGCCCGTGAAAGCAAAGCGGCCCAATGCTCCGCCCCAACTGCAACTCGACGGCGACTTTACTCTGCACGGCAAGACCAACAAACTGACCGTGATCGCCGATTCCGCCAAGGTCAACGGCTATACCAGAATCTACGGGAACTTTTCGATTCTGCAATCTGACTATGGCATCACCCCGTTCCGCAAAGCACTTGGAGCCGTGGGCGTCGCTGATCGACTGACAATTTGGGGCGAATTGTGGGTCGTTGACCAACCGAGGGCGCAAGGCGTCCAACCTGGAGTGCCTCGATGATTCGGGAGCGCCGCCGTACGACGGAGTTGATGGACCAACCCGAGTTGGATCCGGAGGAGCACGTAGCCGCGCTGAACGGTCTGCGACGCATCAATTTCGTTAGCCGCAGTGCGGCGATTTTATGGCCCTCAATCGAAAATGAGGCCCGTGCGCTTCGTCCTACTCCTCTGCGGGTGCTCGATTTGGCATGTGGCGGTGGCGACAATGCCCTGGCAATTTCACAGCTTGCGCGACGCGAAAGCTTAGACGTGGAAGTGCATGGTTGCGACATTAGTCACACTGCGATTGCGGAAGCGCGGCGATCGGCAAAGTCGCTGAGATTCGATCCCAATACTTTTTTCCAGCTCGATGTTCTTCGGCAGCCGCTGCCGGCCGGATTTCATGTGATTACGTGCTCGCTGTTCTTACATCATCTATCGCAAGAGGATGCGTCTGAACTCATTCGCAAAATGGCGGGTGCAACCGAGCGCCTCGTGCTAATCAGCGATCTGCGGCGTACCTGGACTGGCTTGGGGCTGGCTTGGGCTGGAAGTCGTTTACTGACACGCTCGCCGATCGTTCGTACCGATGCGGTCCGATCAGTGTCCGCTGCGTATGCGGAGAATGAGATTGCCACGCTTGCGGCACAAAATGGCTTGGACAGCTCTGTGATCACACAACATTGGCCACAACGCTGGTTGTTGTGGTGGAGAAAACATTGACTGACTTTGCCACACTCACGAAGCCTGAGTCGACCTGCCAGATTTGGGACGCGATCGTCATCGGCGCGGGACCGGCGGGCGCCGTTGCCGCGCGGCAATTGGCACTGCGCGGCCTCCAAGTCCTGTTGGTCGAACGACAAGTGTGGCCGCGGATCAAAGTGTGCGGGGGTTGCCTTAACGGCCGTGCGCTATTGGCTATCAAATCAATTGGACTGGAGCGCACACTCGAGGATTCAGACGCCGCGCCAATCACACGGTTGATCGTGCAAGCTCGACGGCGAAGCGCCGAAGTGAAGTTGCCTGGCGGCGTGGCGGTGAACCGATCACAATTTGACGCAGCGCTAGTCGACGCCGCGATCAACGCGGGTGCGAAATTCCTACCCGCGACAAAAGCCACGGTCACGCCAAGCGTCGACTCAGCCGAGGTCCGTCGGGTCACGCTGACGAACCATGGCGACCAACACCAAACAGCCATAGCCCGGGTCATCGTCGCCGCCGATGGACTTGGTCATCCCAGTTTGAAGGCACTCCCCGAGTTTTCTTGTTACATCGCTGACGGCGCGCGAATCGGACTTTCGTTAATCGTTGAACAATTGCCGCCGACCTATCACGCAGGCGCGGTTTACATGGCGGTTTCCCAATCCGGATATGTCGGATTGGTTCGCACGAGGGATGGACGCGGAAACTTAGCAGCTGCGGTTGATTCGCGCGCGATGAAGTCAGCCGTGGATCCATCGCAAATGGTTGGTTCGATTCTTGCGGACGCGGGACTTCCCTCGTTGGCATTTTCTGGAACTGACGGGTGGCGCGGCACCATTCCGTTGATGCGGCGTTCGAATCGGTTATCAACGCACCGAGTCCTGCTATTGGGAGATGCCGCGGGCTACGCTGAACCCTTTACCGGCGAGGGAATCGGCTGGGCACTGAGCTCAGCTGTAGCAGCAACGCCCGTCATCGCGAGCAATCTTGACCGTTGGAATACTGTTTCGATCGACGAATGGGAAAATATGCAACGGCGACAAATGCTGCGCGGACAATTAATCTGCCGGACGTTGGCGCATCTATTGCGCAGGCCGGCGATCGTTCGCATGGCGACTTGGTGCGCTCAGAGCAATTCCATTCTTGGCACATCCGTTGGTGCGGCAAGTCTATCAGGTAGAGCCAAACCTTTGCCTGCGACAACCTCCGTTAACCACGATAAGATGATCATGGATGTTCAAATCGTGGGAATCGGCACAGCGGTTCCGGAATTCGAAATCGACCAAGTCGATGCGGCGCAGCAGGCGTCCTTACTGTGCTGCGCGACGCTGCAACAACAACGTGTGTTATCAACGCTCTATCGCCGGACCGGTGTGGCGAAACGCCACAGCGTCGTCTTAACTTCTAGCACGAATGGACATCCGGCCGAGCAGTCGTTTTATCTGCAAGATGATTCGGTTCCTGAAGGTCCGACAACGGCAGCAGCGCATGGAGATGTACGATGTGTTTGCCGCGCCGCTCGCCGTTGAAGCGGCGCGGCGCATTGCACGAGGCCCAAGTCGATGGTTCCAAGGTGACGCACATCATCACGGTATCGTGCAGCGGTTTTTCCGCGCCGGGCGTCGATCTGGCAATCATTCGGCAGCTGCAACTTCGTCCCGATACATCGCGAACCCATATAGGCTTTATGGGCTGTCACGGCGCGCTGAACGGATTGCGTGTGGCCAAGGCGTTCGTGGAAAGTACGCCGGGGGCGTGCGTGCTGCTGTGCGCCGTGGAGCTTTGTACTTTGCATCATCAATATCGATGGCAGCCCGACCAAATTGTGGCCAACGCGCTGTTTGCTGACGGCGCCGCGGCAGTTGTTATCCAAGCGGATGCCGTGGATCGAGCTCGCGACGTTTGGCATTTGATCGATCTTCGTTCTGCTGTGATTCCTGAATCGGAGCATCTGATGCGCTGGCGGATCGAGGATCACGGCTTCCAGATGAGTCTATCTCCTCAATTGCCGACGCTGATCGACCAAACGCTGCGCGATTGGCTAACTCAATGGCTCGGCGAGCACCATTTGAGCATCGACGCCATCGGTTCGTGGGCGATTCATCCGGGCGGACCGCGGATCGTCGAAGCATGTGCCCGAGCGGTGGCATCCTAATGTAGATTGTCTGTCCGATTCTCTGAGCGATTCTGGCGGAGTACGGAAACATGTCGTCGCCAACCGTGCTGTTTATTCTTGACCGATTGCAGCGGCGTGCAGCAGCTCGACCTTGCGTCGCTTTGGCGTTCGGCCCTGGCATTGCTGTCGAAGCGGCGCTATTGCGGTGAGCTGGTGAGGAAGAGATAGCTACTAATAATTAATTGAGGAAGACCATCGATGATCGCTTGTTCCACCGTTATAAAACAGGATATTCGCAGCCATTACGACCTGACGACGGTGTTTTACCGGATGCTTTGGGGCCGCCATATTCATCACGGCCTTTGGACGGAGGATGAACTCGCGACGAATGCGGTAGCGGCAAAATCCAACGTTGCCCAGCAAAGACTGACCGAAACGTTAGCACACGAAGCCGGCATTCAACGCGGAGAAAACGTGCTTGACGTTGGTTGCGGAATGGGCTCCTCGTCGATTTATTTGGCGGCAAAGCTCGATTGCCAGGTAACTGGAATCACGATCAGCGCCGTGCAACGGCGCTGGGCGCAATGGTGCTGCGCGTTGGCATCGAGTTACCAGTCAGACTCGGTTTCTATGTTCCGATGCGGAGCGAATCGAGTTTCCTCCGGAAGCCTTCGACGTCGTCTGGAGCATCGAGTGTACGGAGCATTTATTCGACAAGGCGCGCTTCTTTAAGAACGTTGCCAATTGGCTAAAACCGGGCGGTCGAGTTGCGATTTGCGCATGGCTTGCTGGCGAGGATCTCGATTCCAAATCAACAGAACAGGTCCACAAAGTTTGCGAAGGATTCTTCTGCCCATCGTTGGGAACCAAAGATGATTACGGCCACTGGATGTCCGAGGCTGGATTAAAATTGGCCCGCTACCACGATTGGACTTCGGCCGTCGATCGAACGTGGGAAGTTTGCCGCGACCGAGTAAGACGGACAGGCATGCCATGGCTGGCCCGGATGATCGATCGCAATACGGTGATGTTTTTAGATCGCTTCGAAACGATTTTGCAGGCTTACCGCAGCGGCGCCATGAAGTACGGATGCTTCATCGCCGAGCGATCGCTCTGACGACGGAGCAGGCAAGGATGCACAGGGCTGTCGGAACTGCCTTCGGGATTGGCAATCACATTTTGTTTGCCTTCACCGTATGGCGATTGTTTTGGTTTCTCAAAGGATCGGAGTCGCTTGCGTCTCCTGGCGAAAGTCTGTTCGTAGATTTCTCTCTGGCGGTTTTATTCGTCGTCCCTCATAGCATCATGCTGCTGCCGGCTGTACGTCAAAGACTGACCCAGCTTCTACCTGACGCGTTTTACGGCAGCCTATTCTGCGTTGTGACCTGCGCAAGCTTGTTAGTCGTATTCACGAATTGGCAATTCAGTTCGAGCGTGATTTGGCAATTCAAAGGTGCCCGCGCCGCGATCATTGAGAGCGCGTTCTATGGATCTTGGATCGCGTTGTTCTATAGTTTGAGCCTAACCGGTTTGGGCTATCAAACCGGCTGGACCCCGTGGTGGCATTGGGTGCGCGGCAAACCGTTGCCAGCACGCAGCTTCAAACCGCGTGGCGCTTATCTGTGGCTGCGCCATCCGGTGTATCTAAGTTTCTTAGGATTGATTTGGTTTGTACCGGTGATGACAGCCGACCGCGCCGTGCTCACCGCGATGTGGACCGTCTACATTTTCTATGGCAGTTGGCTGAAAGATCAGCGGCTGATCCATTACTTAGGTGATCGTTATCGTCGCTATCAAGCGCAAGTGCCCGGGTATCCCGGTCTCTTCTTCGGACCGCTCGCACGCGTCCCGATGATTCCACCAATTGCCGTGGATTTGCGGATCGCCGATCCAAACCGCCAACGAACCATTGTTCGCAAAGCCGCTTGAGTAACGGTCATGGTCGCCATTCAAACACGCCGATTTCGGGTTTTGTTGATCTACGCGGCCTGTTTGCTGCCGGCAATCTTGTACGGCGCGAATGCGGCGCTGAAGGCCAATAAGAATTCGCCCTTCGAGTGGGTTCCCGGAACGTTCCAACCACGACAAGAATATGAGGATTTTCGACATGCCTTTGGATCAGGCGAAGTGCTGATTATCAGTTGGCCCGGATGCACAATCGATTCGCCCGACCTGCAATTGTTAACTCGCAGCCTCCATAGAGTCGACTTGTTCCACGATCCGGCGGGCGGGCCGTACATCGAGCAAGTCGTGACAGGCCAGGAAGTTCTCTGTGGGTTCATGGCTGAACCATTGAATCTGAATCGCGACGACGCGATAGCGCACATTCAAGGCACACTCATCGGACCCGATCAAAAAACGACGTGCGCCGTCGTCACGCTCACGCCGACCGGGCTCGCACACCGAGCCGATGTCGTGCAAATCATCCGCGATGGCTTGGAAAAGTATTGCCACACACCCAGAGATGACCAGCATTTCGCCGGACCGGTGATGGATGGTCTGACTGTGGACGAGGCGAGCGATCAATCGCTTAACTTCTTTGCCGTACCCTCCGCGATTACCGCGTTTTTAGTCTGTTGGTGGTGGCTACGATGGTTGCCAGGCGCCTGTTAGTGTTAGCCGTGTCGGTGTATTGCGAGATGGCTACCGTATCGCTGATTCACTGGTTCGGCGGTGAAATGAGCGCTTTGCTCATCGTATTGCCTCCGTTAATCCAAGTCGTGACCGCGTCGGGCGGAATTCACCTGATAAATTACTATCTCGTCGCTCGCCAATCCTACGAACCTGAAGACGCCGCCTGGGGAGCATTAAGAATTGGTTGGGTTCCGTGCACCTTATCGGCAACCACCAATGCAATCGGTCTTGGTTCGCTGATTGTCAGTCAACTCTCGACCGTTCGAACCTTTGGATTATTCGGGGCGCTGGGCGTGGCGCTGACTTTGGGTGTTGTGCTGGCGTTTGTTCCAGGGATGCTAGCGGTTTGGAAACCGAAAGGAATCGCCAGAAAGGCAACGATCAACCTGGAAGATGGTTCCTTTCTGGGCGAAGTCCCATTTTGGACATGGCTTAGCAAATTTGTCGGGCGGTTTCACCTGGCGATCGTCGCAGGCGCAATCGTTCTGATGATCGGTCTTGGCTGGGGAATTCAATGGCTTAAGACCTCGGTCCATTTACGTACGCTATTCCCCGCCGATAGTCGGATTCTTCAGGATTACGCCTGGATTGAGGAGCATGTTGCTCCGATGGTGCCGATCGAAGTCGTTGCCAGCTTCAAGAAGAACTGTCCGCTCTCAAGCGCCGATCGTTTCAATCTGATTGGACGGATTCAAGACGTGCTCGACCGAATCGAACCGATCAAAGGCACGGTGTCCGTCGCCAATATGATGCCAAATTTGCCGACGGATGCTGACTCCGCGAGTGCCGAGTATCGCGACCTGCTGACGGCAATTCTTGAGCAGGCTCGGCCGTATTTCGCCGCCGCCCATTATCTGCATGAATCGGAAACACAGCAACAATGGCGGGTTACCGCCTACGTCAGCGCGCTGGACGATATCGACTATGGTCAAGTTCTGGCGACAATTCGAAATCAACTGCGTGTCGCCGGCGCAGGCGACCAACCGGCGGCGGGTGTCTCGGTGCGTGTGACCGGAGTCATGCCGCTGGTTCATGCGATTCAAAGTGCGCTCATGCAGGACCTCTTTATCAGCTTTATCTCCGCGTTCGGCATCATTGCCGTCGTGATGAGCATCGCTCAGGCGGGCATTTGGACGGGGCTGATTTCGATGATCCCGAATTTCTTCCCGATGGTCTTTATGTTCGGTCTGCTAGGCTGGATCGGGTCGTCGCTCGATATCGGATCCGTCATGACGGCGAGCATCGCACTGGGCATTGCGATCGACGACGTGTTACATTTCCTGACGTTTTATCGCCGCGCGCTATCGCGCGGCCTTTCTCGGCAAATCGCCGTTCACGTCACCTACCAGCAATGCGGCTTTGCCATGTTTCTCAGCTCGCTGGTGTGTGGAATGGCGCCGATGGTGTTCTATTTCAGTAGCTTTTTGCCGGCAAGCCGATTTGCCTGGATGATGCTCCTACTACTGGCCATTGCCGTCGTTGGCGATCTCGTATTGCTACCGGCCCTTGTGATTGGGCCTGCGGGAAAACTCTTCGAGCGACAATATCCAAAACGGAGGCCGTCGCAAGAAGGGTTGCCGATGGTCGATTTAACGGCGTCTGCAACGAAAGCTCGATCACACCGCTCCGCGGCCTAGCAACTCGATCGTGGTGCCATCCCAATACCCTTGGTTTGTTGACGCTCGTCGCCATAAGTTGATCTACCGACAAATCTTCGCGCCACAGTGTGTCTAAACTTATGTCTTCAAACAAAGCCCCGAGTACTCGTCGAAAATTAGCTTTTCGGTGTCGCAGCATCCGTTCGCCCGGCTACAGCGACCAGCATCGGTGAAAGTCCGAGTGCGTCGGCTGCCTAGCGTCGGGAAGCAGTGTGGTGACCGGAGGCGGCGCGTGGTTTGACAACTGGACCAGCAGATTGCGCACATACGCGATGGGCTCCGCCTCGTTCGCCTTGGCGCTGGCCGTGACGCTGCAGAATCCGGTGCTTGGATTTTAGCGATGCAGGCGCCGCTGAGCAGAATTGATCGCCGCGGTTAAATCCCGCTCGACTCGATGGAGACGATTCGCCATCGTCCCAAACTCTCGCAGCGGGTCTCTTATTTGCGAATCACTGATATAGGCGCGGTAGCGATGAAGCCAGCGCTCACTGCTGGCGATCAGTTGCACGATTGTCCCAATACGTGATTCCGGCCGCCGCGGGCGCCGACCGCCAAGTTTTCGTTTGGGTCGCAGCCGTTTGACTTCCATTTCCAGCCCAAGGCTTCCACTTCACTGCTGTTCATCGAGAGCGGTGGTAAAATGCGATTGCCATTACGCCGATCCCCAACAGTACAATCGATGCCGGCTCCGGCACGACGGTCAGAGATCCATTGCCACCACCATTTGCCAGCAAGTCGATGAGCGCTTGTAGATCGGCGTTGGTCACTTGGCCGGTACCGTCCAAATCGCCGATTTCCATCAGCTGCGCATTGGTTAGGCTGTACGTGGCTTGATAAGTTTTCAAGTTGGTGAGCGCTTGCATCATCGCTGGAATGTCGGCCGCGGTCACCTGGCCATCGCGATTGAAATCGCCCGCGTAGTAGGTGGCCGAGACCAACAGCGTGCCGGTCGTGTAGAGCTTTGACGAATCCCACACGATGCGGCCACTCATGGTCGGCAATTGCACCGCGCTAAACGACATGCCGCTGAGGCTGCCCCAGTCGAGAATATCGAACGAGTTACCGGCGATCGGCTTGAAGTTGTTCACCAGGTTAACCGTCAATGTGCCCCCCAAGGTCAAAGTCCCGCTCACATTCAGCTTGGCGTTGGAGGCGGCCGCGGCACCAGCCAATTGCATTGTCAGGCCGCCCTGGGAAAAATTGTTGGCAATCAGCGTATCGCCCGCCGCGACGGTGGTAGTTCCCGAACCAGAGACATTGCCGGCTGTGGAGTTGGCATTGATGGTGAACGATGCGTTGTCGACGACCGTACTTCCGGCGGGCAAACCGCCCGATGCCCCGATAGCCAGCGTGCCACCGGATATCGTCGTACCGCCGGTATAGGTGTTACTGCCAGTGAAGGTCTCGGTGCCGCCGCCGGTCTTAACGATCGCCAGGTGGGCGCCACTGTCGTCTTGCAGCGAGCCGCTAAAGATGCCGCCACCACCAGCAACGCCCAGAGTGACGGTCGTTACGGCGCCGAAGGCACCGAAGTAACCACCCTCGAAGTTCCCCGATCCGGTGAGCGCATCGACCTGCATGGTTCCCGAGGGTCCGCCTTCGACAGCATCGAACGTGGCGCCGGCGGCGATATTCATCGAAGCCTGATTATTCGCCCAAATGCCCTGATAGCTTGATGTGCCTACCAGCTCGCCAGCTTGCACATCGATCAGCGCGCGGCAGAAAAATTCACATTGATGTTTCCCTGTCCGCCAAAGATGAGTTTGCCCGCGCCGGTTTTGCGCAAGATGCCTGTGCCAGTGTAGGTGAAAGTCGGTTGGGTCAAGTTACCGGAATCGTTGTATTCCAGAACCGCGCCCAAACTCACAGAGGCTGTTGAGCCGGGGAGCGCCAAGTTTGGAATTTGCAAGTCGCCACCAGTGACCGTGGTCCCGCCGGTGTAACTATTTGTGGCAGATAGCACGAGGGTGCCGGGGCCGGCCTTGGTGATGCTGCTGGTGTTGGACTGGGCAATGGAGCCGGCGATGGTTTCCGCGTTTCCCATCGAAACGGTGAACGTGGTGTTGCCCCCCATCAAGAACAGGGCTCCGCCTGCCGCGCCGCCAGAGCCGCCATTATTGCCGATGCCGCTAAAACCTCCGCTTCCGCCGGTCAGAGAGCCTGCATCGGTCGAGCTATCGGTGAAGGAGACGGAAGCACCAGCTCGAACAAACACTGCGGCGCCCAATGCGGCTCCGCCACCACCAGCGCCCTCATTTCCATTACCGCCATCACCGCCTCTATATCCACCGCTTCCGCCGGCGCTCGGTCCCGTGAACATCTCGTCTTGCGAGCCACCGCCGCCACCACCACCACCGCCAAACCCGCCGTTGCCGCCGCTACCGGCTAGCGAGCTATTGTAGGGAGCCGGCGCACCGCCATTGTCGGCCCCCCCGCCACCGCCACCGCCAAACCCGCCGTTGCCGCCGTTGCCGCCGTTGTCATTGACGCTGCTTCCGCCGCCAGCACCCCCGCCGAAATCGCTTCCATTGCCGCCGTTGCCGCCACCGGAGGTTGTGTACGCTAAATTGTCATAGCCACCGCCGCCACCGCCGCCATCGGGCGCGGTAGCGTTGAAGCCGTTGTTATTGCTGGAATGACTGGGTCCAGCGCCACCGCCGTAAAGGCCGCCACCTTGTCCGGCAGCCTGTCCGGATGCAGCAAATCCCGTAGTTGTTCTCGCTCCGCCACCTCCTCCAGCCCCAAGTAGATCTGCATCGGCATTGCTGGAGCCCGCTCCAGCCCCGAAGCCAAGTCCACCCCCGCCGCCACCGCCGCCCGTTCCAGCAGATGCACCATTGCCTCCTTTAGCGGCGTTATTGGTGAATGCAACCGATGAGAAAGTGACATCGCCTGCATTGACGAATACTGCACCGCCTAACCCAGCGCCGCCGCCTCCCGCACCGCCGCCAACCCCACCATTGCCGCCGTGCGCGAGGCCGTTGGATAGCGTCAAGTTGTTGATTTGAACTGCCTGGCTCGGGGCATTGATAAAGAAAATGCGGTTTGCGTTTTGGCCGCTCAGTGTATCGCCAGAGCCGCCATTGATCGTCATCCCAACGGTGATGTCAGGCAGTTGGCCGACGTTGATCGTGCCGAGGTTGTAGGCAAAGTTGATGGCCGCGCCATTGCCATAGGCGTCGGCCTGCTGAATCGCGGAATACAACGTGCCGCTGCCGGTACCGGTGGCCACAACCACCGAAAAGTTCCCGCCGAACTGTGCGCCAGCGCTCGATGCCAGCGTGCAGAACGTCATGCCCAGGATCAGGCGCATCCGGAGAAAGTTGGATTGCATTTAGCACCGATGTATTGATTTTGACGTCAATGGTTGAAAGCAACATGCTCGAACGGTCGACAGCGACTCGATAGCGGTGAACGAACGTGAGTCAGAACACCGGAGTGTTCGCCTAACCAACCCGATCACCAGAGATCACCGACCAGTAACCAATCGGTCCAGGCGGCCGTGACCGGGGCGACGGCAAGCGACGCCGTCCACGGGTCTAAGAGCCGAGCAGTGCGGGCATTATCTCCCTCGGCGTCTGGAATTGCAACGATCCTGGCATGCGAGCCGATCTGAACGCCTTCGATTTCAATCTGGACGCGGGAGATGTTGAGCAGATTGAAGGATTGAAGATGGCGTGAACCGTGAGCGAACCGGCTGGATCGGCCCGCTCGCTCAACCGCGAAACCGCGCCTGGCCAATTTCACGACCGCGGTTCAATCAAAATCAATAGCGGGCCACCATCAATTCGATTCCCGGTCGCATTGCTTGCTTCCACTGGTCTCTGAGTTCGGAAGTAAATTCTGGATCGTACTGTTCAACCGCCTCGCATAAAGAATCCAGCCAAAGATCATAGAGATGGGACGGAATATTGACGCCGTGGCGACTATGGCGTTCGCCCAACTGTTCCAATTCTTCCCGTGCTAAATCCGAGCCGAGGTTGAAGAGCAGCATGGCCAGCAACGACTCGCGCAACATCAGTTTTTGACGCGCGAAGTCCGTCCCACGAAACTTCTCCGACACTTCCGGAGACTTCGCCAGGAAATGTTCATAGAAAGTGTCAATGAACCCTTCGTTGGAACGACACCGGCGATAGCTTGCCGTAACAGCATCGAGGTTGGAAAGCATTGTAAATAAATTGCGACTTGGGTTAGCTCCTTCTTATCTGCACTTTTGGAATCGGTCGGGACCTGACATTCAAGCAGCTTCATCCAATTCATCAGGCATGTTATCCGGCATTAGCCGGATGGGAAGCAAGTCGCTCTGAGTTTTCAGCTACTGATTGCCAATTGGCCGTTGTCTTCATTGGTGCCCTGCCCCTCACCGCTGCCCACGTGAGCCGAATCGCACTCCGCCACTGGCTTTATATTTATCCCCTTCGTTTTATGGGATAATGCAGCTCGATTACCTGACTTACCGACGCCAATCCACCGCAGGTAGCGCTCAACGTTCTTTGATGCGATCGGAGGCTGCGATGTACGATACATTGGTGAATCTACTGCAGCGAGTAGATCCGACGGTTTTCATCGCCTTGGTATTAGTATTTGGCTTCGCATTTGGAACGGCGATTGTTTCATCGATCATTTGCCAAATCGGCAAATATCGCAGACGGGAGCAAGAACTGGATTTTAAGCGCAGATGCTTCTCCGCGGTGTGCCGGCCGAGGAAATCGAACGGAGGTTGGCCACACCAAGTACGCCTTCGTCCGACACTGCAATACGCGAAACAACATCCTATCATCAAAGATAGCAACCAGTCGGATTCCCCTGTGCGTCTCCGCCTGAATGGGAGCACGCTCCTCCGCTCATCGGTTCAATTTGGACAATTGCCAAAAATGTACGCTTGTCCTCATTGCGGAAAGCCGGGCATTTCTTTTTGGCGAAAGATGTTTCTCGGTCCAGCAATTCCGGCAAAATGTCGCGCATGTGGAAAGTTGGTTGGCGTTCCCTGGTCGTCGATGATCTTGCTGATACCGGTTTTCGCACTGGCAATCTTGGCTGGTTATGCACCGTCGTTCTGGCTGAAGAGCTTCCTGATCCTTTGCTCTTTTGTGGTCGCGATAGCCTGGAGCTTGTGGACGCCGATGATTCAGCATGAAGAAAAATAGGGCATGAAACGCTGCTCAGCATTGACGTTTTTCGGCACCATAATCCGTGCACCGAAAAAGTTGTGTCACAACGGTCCATTCTTGGTACGTCGCAAATATCGACGAGTTGATGACACCCGAACCTAGGTTGCTGCGACTTTTGGGACCCGCTACTGCATCGCTCGCTCCGGCTTGCGACTCTTAACAGGACGATTTGGACATCACCCCGCGATATGTCGATGAAGATGGAGCCATACCTAAAGCACGGCGTTTGATAAGGTCCCAAGTGCAGTTTAGTCCGCGGTTGTTTGGAGAGCGCTGCCCTTTCCGCCGTATCTCATCCGGGAATAGAGTCGTACTCAGTGCATCCAGAAGGAAGGGACCGTTGCCACGCTGAACCCGAAAACGTCGCTCTCGCTCGTCGGGTTGAAGATGATGATCCTCCGCCAGTGATCGCAACACCGATTCGCCGTCTTCCCCACTTTTAGTCGTCAATTTGGTAACCGGCCAGGTTAAGATGGCCATTGGCGTATTCGAGGAGAGTGAATCCAGCCTTTACCACGCTAAGGAACGTGGCCTCCAGATCGATTTCGAATCCGACTGGAAAATTACCTCGTTCGACAAGGCCGATCTTGGCAATCGAGACCGGGCCGATGCTATAGCCCACTTCAACATTCAAGCCGGCTTGAAATTTCGAATTGGCTATATGAGAAAGATCGATACTCAACGTCGCCTGAATGGAGGTATTTACCGGGCCGGCCTCTCCCGAGCCGGGCCTGAATTCAAAGTTCAGATCGAGAATTTTATCTTGTCCCTGGAAGGAAAAATAGGCTTCAGCCGCCTTGATGGGAAACGTTGGATCTTCGGACTCGACGCTGAACAGCTGACCTCCAACTTTGGTGGAATCCCCTCCTGCAAAGTATTCGAGCAGGCCCAGGCCAATGCCTCCCACAAGGTACGCCGAGTTAATCAGGAACTCGATTTCTCGAACGTCGGCGTAGGCAGCAAGCTTTTTCCCGATGCTTTCAGCCGCGTCTCCAGCGGTTTCTATTGCACTGGCAATCGAGAGCTCGGCTAAACTAAAACGTCCCGACGGATCAACCCGATTGACGGGGTTTTGAAGTGCATAGAGGTACGGCTGTTCGGTGAGCGGCGATCTCGTCAGGCCGGCAAACGGATCGCGGCCACGCATCAACCCGGTGTTCGGATCGTAATCGCGGGCGCGGAGGTAATCGAGCCCAGTGTGGGGGTCGGTGCTCTGGCCGGCGAACAGGAAATCGTTGACGGTGGACCCAGTCTTGGCGATCGATCGACCGAATGCATCGTAGATGTAGGTGTCGGTGATGGCGCCGGCAGAACTGGTCAATGCTCGCGTGCTGCCGAGGGCGTCCGTCTCGTAGAACGAAACATTCGCGCGTGCTTCTGGGCGATCAGACTCAATCCGCGCGTGTAGATTACCACTGTCCCCGTGCTGTGAATGTACGTCTCCGCAACCTGCGGGTTCGCGAAGGAGGTGTCAATTAATTCCCGCGTCTCCACGCCACTGGCTGTGCTGGAGACCTGGATCCCGTCAGCGTTGTAAGCGTATTGAACGACGTCTGTCCCGGAGCCGCTGACCGTCGTTACCGTCACGAGATCGCCGCGAGCATCATAAACGTAAGTCGTATGGTCGGTCGCGCTCGTGAACTTGGTGAGCGTGTTGCCATTGGCATCGTAGGTGTACGTGGTGACGACAGCACCGGTCGTCTCGGTCAAAAGCCGGCCGTTGGCGTCGTACGTGTAGCTCGTGCTACCGCCCACTGAATCGGCGCGAGTCAAGCGGTCACCGACGCTGTCGTAGGTATACGGTACGTGCGGTTGCCGTTGGTGGGATCTGTCACCGTTTCCTGCGTGAGTCGGTTGAGGGCGTCATACGTGTAAGTGACGGAGCGGCCGCCCAGGTCATCTTCGCGGACGCGGTTTCCATCGGCATCGAGCGTATAGGCGAAATGCGTAATGGGCGTGTTGCCTGGCCCGGTTGTGGCGACGAGGGTCAGGCGGCCGAGTGAATCATATTGGCGCGTTTCCACGACGCCGTTGGGCTGGTCGGTTTCGATCAGATCACTGAGGGCATCGTAGTGGTACGTCGTCGTACCGATGCCCGGTGTGCTGGCGGAACTCATGCGGTTCAGCGCGTCGTACGTGTAGGTGACGGTTTGGGACGGCGTCGTGGTCGTGAGGCGATTTCCCGCGGCGTCGTAGGTGTAGGAGATGGTCGTGCCGTCGGGGTCGACGCGTGAGAGCAGATGGTTGCGAGCGTCGTACGTATAGGTCGTCACGCCGCGCGAGTCGGTCACCGTTGCGGGGCTGCCCAGCGGTGTATAGGTGTAGCTGATACTGGTCCCGTCCGCAAAATGCTTGGCGGTGACCCGTTCATGTTGTCGTAATCATACGTCGTGACTGCGCCGTTGAAGTCGGTGGAGCTAATGACGTTTCCGCTGGCGTCGTAGGCCGTCGTCGAGCGCTGGCCCATCGGCAGCACCGTGGCGATGCGATCGCCGATGCCGTCATACTCGTAACGGGTGATCTGATCGTTCGCGTCCGTTTCACTAATCAAGTCGCCGGCTTCGTCGTAGGCGTATGTTGTCACGCCTCCCAGCGCATCGGTCACACTCGAGAGCCGTCCAAGCGCGTCGTACGTGTAGTCGGTCTTGTGGCCGAGCTGATCGATGTCCTCGACATCCTGCCCCAGATCATTGTAGACATTTTGAATGCTGGAACCGTCGGCAAATACGGTGCTCAACCGGCGGCCATCGGCGTCGTAGGTATAGGTCGTGACGTGGTTCAGCGGGTCGGTCGTGGAAGTTAAGCGACCGTCGGCATCGTAGGTGGAGATCGTGTCGTTGCCGAGCGCGTCGTGGATCTTGATGCGGTTGCCGGCGGCGTCGTAAGTGTACTCCGTGCGGTTGCCGAGTGCATCGATCGTGGCGATGACACGACCCGCCAGATCGTACTCGGTCTTTGTCGTCGGGTTGTCCGAATCATCCAGCGGTGTGTTGTCAGGATAGATCGTTTTGATCAGTCGACCGACCGAATCGTACTCAAATTTGGTCACCTTCCCGGCCTGGTCCGTGCTGGCGATAAGGCGGCCGTCGGCATCGTACGTGCTGAGCGAGGACGTGCCGTCCGCATATCGCGTGGCGATCAGACGACCTTGACCGTCATACTCGTAGGTCGTGCGATTGCCCGCGGGATCTATGCTGGCGACCACCGCGCCGTCGGCGTTGTATTCATAGGACGTGCCGTGCCCGTCGGGATCGGTGGTGGAAAGCTCGTTGCCCTCGGCATCGTAGGTGTTGGTCGTCACCAAGCGTGCGAACGCCCCCGGGTGTGGTCAGCACGGTCATGGTTTTCAGGAGATTCCCGTTGGCATCGTATGTGTAAGCGGTCGGAGTCCCGAGCGCATCGACCTTCAGCGTGATTCTGCCGTCTGCATCATATTGGTAAGTCGTCGTTTGACCGGCAGCATCCGTTAGCGAGGTCAGCTGACCGTTCTGATCGTGCCCGAGGGTTCTCGTCGAACCGGCAGGGTCCTGAGTTGTCCCCAGATTGCCAGATTGGTCGTATGTATTGGTGGTCGTGTTCCCCAGCGCGTCCGTGGCGGAAAGCTGTTCGTTCAACGCGTTGTAGGAATACGCCGTGATTTTGCCATTGGCGTCCGTCTCCGAGAGCACATTGCCGTTGGTGGTGTAGGTGCTGCTGGTGACGTGACCGTCGGGATCGGTCTCGCTCAGCATGTTTCCATTTGGATCATAGGTGAACTTCGTCGTGCCGCCGTCCGGCGCGATCTCGAGCGTGACGTCGCCGAGGGCGTCATAGCCGTAGACGGTCGTGTTCCCCAGTGCGTCGGTGACTCTTTGCAGAGAGTTGGCGGAGTCAAAGCTGACATGATTTGTTTTGCCATCGCCATTGGTAATGCCGGTGAGACGGCCGTCAGGTCCGTAGCTGCTGGACAGCGCGGTGTGGCCCAGTGGATCGATCACCTGCTGGAGGTAGTGTGCAGGATCGGTCAGGTAACTGAAGCGGGTGACCCCGCCGTTGCGATCGGTGACTGAGGCGAGATCGCCGGCGGCATCGTACTGATAAGTGATTTTGTTGCCGGATGGATCGACGACGCCGATGATCCGCCCCTTGGCATCGCGTTCGAAAGCGACGTTGACACCGCTGCTGCTCTTGATGCCGTCGGACGAATAAGTGAGTGAGTTGCCGTTGCGGTTGCTGACGCTGAGCATTGAACCGCTGTTGGCATCGATCTGATAGGCAGTGCCGTCTTTGGTCGTGAGCGTGTAGGTTCCACCGAAGGCGGGGTCAGCCGGGTTGTAAGGCAAGTCTCCTGTATAGTCCTCGAACTGACCAGAATCGGGGAAGTAGTAAAGATCGGCGGGGGCGACGCTGAGCGTGTCAGTGACGCCTGGATCGGCAGCAAATCCCGGATTGACGATTCCGAGAATCGACCCCTTAATTCCCGGTGCCGTGCTGGCGGAGAACGTGAACCCCTCACGGGTTCCGCCAGGAAGCGTAACATAGACACGTGTGCCGGGAACGAACGCGTTGTAAACGCCTGCATCCGCCAGCGGGCTAGCGGGGACGCTGGTCCGCAACTGGGTGTTGCCGAATTCAAGCCGCCACCCATAGCCGAAGTCCCCCTGGCTGGTAGAGTTCAATGTGTCGTAGGTACGGCTCACGGTGATCGGAATGCCCGAGACGGTTGTTTTCAAGTCCGTGAACGAGAGCGTGAAATTTCCGAGCTTGAGCGTGCCGGCAACATTCAGCTGAATGTCGATCTCGTTCTCGTTGCCCCCGGCATTCACGGCATCGAGCCGCAGGATGTAGCTGTCATTGGCCAACATCGTCGGGTCGAGGGTGCCAAGCTTACCGTTGATAACATTGCTCGTGCCGCGGAAAATCTGTTTGAAATCGCTGCTCCCGTCGGTGGGAGCGATCGACAGCGTATAGAACAGAAGCTGCGGGTCGTTGACGGTGCCGAGGATGTCGACGGGGCTGGTGATGGTATCGCCATCGCCGGGGGAGGTGATCGCGACCTCGGGAGCAGAGGTGTCGGTCGGATCGATCACCTGCTCGGAAGACGAGGCATTGCCAACATTGCCGGCGCTGTCGGTCGCGGTGGCGGTCATGGTAATGAATCCGGCGTGCGTGAACTTGACCGCAGCCGATCCGTTCGCGTCCAGCGTGATGTGGGCGCCATCCACAATCAGTGTTTTGTTCACGACGACGGTATCGTCAGACGTCGCGACTCGAATATTGACTACGTCGCCGATGTTAACCGATGAGCGATCCGTCAGGATCTGGACCTGCGGCGCACCAGTGTCGGCGTTGACCGCGATATTGAATGACTGGGTCGCTGTGGCGCCGTCGGGATCCGACACCGTGACTTGGACGGCCGGCAGCCCGACGTCGCCCGCGCCGGGCAACCAGGAGATGTTGCCGAATGAATCAACCGTCATGCCAGCCGGGGCGCTCGAAAGCCGGTATGTAAGTGGGTCATTGTCCGGATCAGTCGCGACCACCGCATAGTGATACGAGAGGCCGGCTGTCACCGCGAGCTTCGGTTGTGAGGTGATCGTCGGTGCGTGATTCGTCCCGGTGACGACCTGGAATGATTGAGTGCCGCTTGCGTTCGAAGTATCGAGCGCGGCGACGCTCACGGCGAATGCACCGACCTGTGCCGCGGTTGGCGTCCATGAAACCGCGCCGGTGGAGGCGTCGATCGTCATGCCGGCCGGGCCGTTCAGTAAGGCATAATGAATTGCATCGCCGTCAGGATCGGTGGCGGTCAGGGCATAGGTGTATGGCTTGAGCGGCTCCGCCGAGAAAACCGGCGTCGAGGTGATCGTCGGAGGCTTATTCAGGGGCGACGGCTGCGCGACGACCGAATAGACCTGGTCGGCGAAGGCGCCACTCGAATCGACAACTTCAATATCGACGGGGAACGTGCCGAGCACCGGAGTCCATGTAATCACGCCGGTGAGCGCGTTAATCGTCATGCCCGCCGGCGCGTTCGGCAGCGAATACGAGATGAGGTCGCCATCGGGATCCACCCCGTGGACGTTGTAGATGTACGTACTGCCGATCGTCGCGCTGGTTGGAGGTGCTGATGTAATGCCCGGCGGTCGGTTGACGCTGTTTACGTTGATCGTGAAATCCTGGGTTAGCTCACCGCCATGGCCGTCCGAAAGATGCAGGACGACGTTCTGCGGGCCCGTTTGATTCGCCTGGGGTTTCCAGACGATGGTGCCGGTCGAATTATCCACTCCCATGCCAACTGGTGCGCTGTCGAGGCTCCAGATCAAGTAGTCGTGATCAGGATCGGTGCCTACAGCGTCGTACCGATAGAGATTCCCGACCGTCGCCACGTCGGGCGGTATGGAGCTAATGACCGGTGAATGATTCAGCGACTGCGAAACGACCGTGATGCCAAAGCTCTGGATTGCCGGCTCGCCGGAAGCTTCGACCACGGAGATCGTGACCGGGCGCGTCTGCCCGAGGTCCGCAGGGGTCGGAGTCCAGCGGATCAGGCCCGTGGCATCAATGGTCATCCCCGCCGGCGAGGTGCTCAGCGAATAGTTTAGCGCGACGGGATCGGGAGTGATCGCCTGAACCTGATAGAGGTACAGCTTATTGGGTTCGGCGGTGATCGGCGGCGTGGATACGATCGACGGTGACGTATGCGACAGAGGGTGGACCTCGCTCACCGTGAAGATCTGCTGCGTGACACCACCATTACCGTCGCTGACCGAAACGGTGACGGGATTCGTCGCAAAAGCCAGGGTCTGCACCGGCCACGTCAGCAAGCCGGTCGTCGGGTCGATCGCCATGCCGGTCGGGCCAATGACCAGCGAGTAAGTTAAGGGATCATTATCAGGATCCACCGCGCGCACATGGTAAGCGTACGCCTCTTCGGGGTACGCCTGCGTGATGGGGGTGGAGGTGATGATCGGCGGATGATTACCCGGCGGCACGGCGTTGTCCGCAGCGGTGTTGACCTTGTAAACCTGTGTGGTGAGACCACCACGGCCATCGTCGGCCTGGATCGTGATTCTCCGCACTCCAATGTCGGTCACGGCGGGAGTCCAGGTGAGGACGCCAGTCTGCGGGTCGATTGATGCGCCGACTGGCACGCCTTCGGGAGGCGGCGGCTCGGGCGTCATCGTTAGACCGACGGCGTCGAATTCGACCTGAACTCCGTTGCCAACGAGGCGAATCTCCAACTGCTTGCCGACGTTAGGACCATTTGCAGCGATGGTCACGTCAACTGTTGCTGTCGTGAAATTGCCTTGTGTCGGGACCGGACTGGTCGCCTGCCCCAGCATCACGCCACCGGCCCAAAGTTGGACGGCGTACCCACCGAACGGCAGACTCAAAGGCCAGCCGACCTGTGCCTGCAAGCTGTAGCTCGCTCCGGCAATCGTAAAGGCGCTGAGGACCTGGGAGATCGTGCTGCCATTGCTGAAGGAGACGTTTTGCCCCTCTGGAATGGTGGGGAAGCTGCCGGTGGTCGGGTTATAGTCTCCAGCCGATCCGGAGAGAATGGTCCAGCCGGGCTCGGTGCCCGCGGTGACGCTGCCGTCGCCGAGAACATGCTGTTCGAAACCGGGGTTGACGATTGGAATCGCTCGAGGCGACTGGTCGGACGAGGGAACGATCAGGCTGTAGGTCAGCGGGTCGCCGTCGGGGTCGACGGCCTGAGCCTGGTAGGAATACACGTGGCCGGCGGTGGCATCCACCAGGGGCGTGGTCGTAAATACCGGCGGTCGGTTGGGCAGCGTGGCGATGACATTCAGCTCATAGTGTTGCTGCGCTGACCCACCGCGGCCGTCGCTGACATTGATCAAGACGTCCTGCAAACCGATCGCAGCCGGCGCAGGGGAGTAGGAAATCAGCCCGCTGGACGGATTGATGGTCATCCCGGAGGGCGCGGTCAACAGCGCGTAAGTGAGCGGGTCGTGATCTGGATCAGCAGCTGCGACAGCATATGTGTAGGGCTGGCTGGCAGCGGCGTCGAGCCTTGGCACGCTGGAGATTTGCGGCGCCGCGTTCAGCTGGCCGAGTGGCACGAGATCAAAAGTGAACTGCGTTTTGTCGGGGTTCGAGAAGGCCAGTTCGCGGAAGCCGGTCTGAGCGCCGGACTCGAGATGATTACCGCTGACTAGGCTCGAGTAGTTGAAATAGGGAACGCCGGTGTCAGTGTAGCCGTCCGGATTCAGGACCGTGACCGTAGGATCGCTCAGGTGAGTAACACCCACGAACAGCGGTGTATTGACCGCGAACTGGCCGGTATTCACCGCGGCGACCTGTGTAAAGAGATCGCCGGTCGTCTCATTGAGTGAAGTGCGGCCAAACGCAGGCGCCAATGAGCCACTGAGGTCCACGACGGAAGTGATCTGATTGTTACCGGAGAAAACTCCGTTGATAGACAGCGATACGCTGGCCGACATTCCCCTGCTGTCTATCGCTGTGACAGCGTAGTTATTCTGGCCGGGCTGCACCGTAACATTGGCGAAGAAGTCGCCATTGGCATCCAGGGCGTCCACAGGTACGCCGTTGACTGTGACCGTTTTGATGGTGCTGGGTTTTGGATTGCCGAAAGCACCGCCCGGGGGCGGCGTCAGACGGAGGATGCGGTCCGTCTGGGTTAGCAGCAGCGAGCCGTCGCTGGGGTCGATAGCGACAAGATCACCGCGAGAGCCGGAAGACGCGAGAAGAGTCTGCGCTTTGGTGGCGATGTTAACCTGAACCAAGGTGCCGTCGTTGCAATTCACGAAAATGTTGCCGGCCAGCGTGCCGACGCCGATGGCCATTCCGTCGGGTGTCGCGGGGATCCCGCCAGAGTCAAAGACTTTGGTTTTACTTGCAATATCGTAACCGAGAATGTCGGATCCCGATTTTGCATATAACGTCAAGCCGTCCGGCGAGACCGCCAAGCCATCAGCTCCAATTGCGGCGAATGTGCTTTTGGTCTTGGCAATCGGATCGATGACCGAGACCGCGCCGCTCAGGTCGGAGACGTAAAGCAAGCCACTCGGCGCCGCGACCAGGCCGGTGGCCGAGCCCAACCCAGTGACGATCGTTTGATTGAATGAGCCATTGGGATTCACTTCGATGACACTGCCGGAAGCCTGAAGGGCCATGTAGATGTGCTGTCCAACCTGAGCGATTCCATCACCGTTACCACTTCCGTAGTTTTGCGTGATCACCGCACCGGCGGTGGTTTGTCCGTCGTTGTTGTTCGGGAAGATGCGTACGTTTCCGCCCACGTCCGAGACCATCACGTTACCGTTGGGGAGCAAGGCCCAACCGATTGGTCCGGAGGCGGAAAACGGGAATCCCGTAGCGAATGTGGTCAGCGTGTAACCGCCGGCTTTGCCAGCGGCAGTGAGCTGCATCGTGGTACTGGGGACGAAGCCGCCATGGAAGGCCGGGCTCGCGGCGGTTATGCCCGTGGTCGAAGCGTGACCAGAGATTAGGACCGTGCTGCCAGGGTCCACCTGTGATTGGGGTGATGAGGCCGTAACCTGGACTTCTGGTTGAACTCCAAAGCCGCCTCCTGCTGCGGGCGTCAATCGGAGGACGCGGTCGGTCTGTGTCAGGAGCAGGGAGCCGTCGGTTGGATCAACGTTGACGAGATCTCCGCGCGATCCGCCCGTGCAGACGAACGTCTGAACTCCGGTCGTCAGATTGATCTGCACCACATTGCCGTTGGTGGTGTTCACATAGATATTGCCGGCTAATGCACCGGTGCCGACGGCGATTCCATCCGGCCCATCGAGCGAACCGGAGGTATACACTTGCGCTCCCGTCGCCGTGTTGAAGCCGAGGATATTACCGCCTCCCGCGGCGTAGAGCGTTTTGCCGTCAGGTGAGACGGTCAGCCCATCGACAAAAACGTTGGTGGCGAACTGCGTCATGGTCTTGGCGATCGGATCGATTTCCCAAATGATCGCGGCGCCGCGCGTCGAGACGAATAGGTGGCCGTCCGGGGACGCGGTGAGGGCCAGGGCCTCTCCCAGTCCGCTGGCGATGGTCTGCTTCGTGGTGCCGTCCGAGTTGAGCTCGACGATGTTGCCGCCGGGGTCCTGAGCCATGTACACGTGCGTACCGACCTGCGCGATGCCATCGGTGCCTCCGGGGTAGCTCACAAGATTTATGGCGCCCCCGACGTTTTGCCCGTCATTATCATTCGGGAAGACTCGAAGGCCGTTGTCAGAATCCGAAACGGCCACCGTGCCGTTATCAAAGAATCCGACGCCCACCGGCCCGAAGCCAATGATGTCATGGAAGCCAGTGACGAATGTCGTCAAAGAGAAGCCGGCGGCTTTGCCGGCCGCAGTGAGCGCCAGCGTTGTACTGGGGACGGAAGGGCCGTGACTCGTCGCCGTCACAGGTTCGTCGGCTGACGCGCCCGACGAGATAATCGTGGCGGTCGGGTTGGACGGATTCACTGGGCTGCCCGTCGCGGGAGTCACTGCGGAAAGCACTCCGACTGGTCCGGTGGTTCCACCGACCGGCAATGTCCCCGTCTGTACATGCACGTCGGAAATGTGTACCGAAGTTGTCGTATCGCTGTCGTCGTTCACCAACCGCAGTTCCAGGGTAGCCACTTCGCCGGCCGGAAGTGACCGAAAGATCAACGCTGACTGTCGTGCCGCCATTCGCGGCGGGGCTGACGTTTACGCCCTGGGCCAGCGCAGCGCTTCTGACCTTCGGTGATGTTGAAGAACGCATCATGTCCGGTCCCGATCGTGAAGCTATCCGGAGTACCATCCGAACCGATCAGCGTGGCTTCAAAAGCATCCTTGATAAAATGCGCGGAGGTATCGAAGTTCAGATTGTCGTATGTGAAGCTGAGAATCGAAGCGACGGACGGCACGGTGATCGTTTGCTGGTAAACAACGTGATAATGCGTGCCTTCGACGAGGTTGACGTCGGTCGCCATCGCATCGAGCGTCACCGTCACACTGCCGGTACCGATGTTGCCCGCCAGATCCGTGGCCGTCGCACTGAAAGTGTTGGCGCCGATCGCTCAACGAGATGCTGCTGAAGGAAAATTTCCCATCCGGCACCCGAAGTCGTCGAGAGAGTCCCTTGCGTCAGCGTCACCGGTGTGTTCGGCTCGGTCTGGCCGTCAAGCGTCACCGTCGTTTGCGTCGTGTGATTGTCACCGGCGGGAGCGGTGTCGGAGGCCGGGTCGAGCGTCAAAGTCACCGCGGCGGCTGCGTGTCGACTGTCACATCCAGCGTGCCGAGGTTCCGACGTTGCCTGCGGCATCTGTCGCCGTCGCGAAGATGTGATGCACGTTGTCGGACAACTGGCTGGTTAGCGTGAAGCTCGCAGTTCCGCCAACCGACGTGGCCGTGCCGACCGGTTGGTTATCCGCAAAAAGCGTGACGGTCGTGCCGGTATCTGCCTGTACGTCGAACGTCGGTTTGGTGACATTCGTGTAATTGTCGGTAGTTGCTCGATCCACTGTCGCTTGCCGCTTCCAAATCCGGTGGTCGACACCGAAGGAGCCACGTCATCCAGCGAAACCTTCAGTGTCACCACCTGGCTCTGCGCTGAGCCGTGCGTCGCCTGGACCTTGAGCGTGTTCAATCCCTCGGCGAGCGTCACGGGGATCGTGTAGGTGCCATCCATCGCGGCGGTGGTCGTACCGTCAACGAAGCCGTTGCCATGAGCGTCAAGCATGACCGTTGCGCCCGGCGTCGTGATGCCAGTGACACCGCTGGACTTATTATTCGTCAGCGGTGTTCCATCGGTCAGTGTGGCGGTTGGTTGCGGCGAAAGCCCTGCCGTGATGCTCACAACCTCATCGCGCGTAACGGTCGCACTACCGTTGCCGATGTTCCCTGCCAGATCGATCGCCGTCGCACTAAAGTTGTTTGCGCCGATGCTCAACGAGATGCTGCTGAAGGAAAACTTCCCATCGGGACCCGAAGTCGTCGAGAGATTCCCTTGCGTCAGCGTCACCGGCGTGTTCGGCTCGGTCTGGCCGTCAAGCGTCACCGTCGTTTGCGTCGTGTGATTGTCACCGGCGGGAGCGGTGTCGGAGGCCGGATCGAGAGTCAAAGTCACCTGCGGTGGCTGCGTGTCGACCGTCACATCCAGCGTTCCGGAGGTACTGCTGCCGCCGTCGGCATCAGTGGCTTTTGCAAAGAAATGATGCACGCTGTTGGACAACGCGCTAGTCAGTGTGAAGCTCGCAGTTCCACCAACAGACGTGGCCGTGCCGACGAGTTGGTTATCCGCATACAGCGTGACGGTCGTGCCGGTATCTGCACTGACATCGAACGTCGGCTTGGTGACATTCGTGTAGTTGTCGGTTTGACTCGATCCGCTATCGCTCGTGGCACGCAGATCGGGCGTGGACACCGACGGCGGATTCGTATCGTGACAGGGCAATAAATCGAGCGTAAAAGTCTGATCGACGGTCACACTTTTGGAATCTTTTACGGCAACGACGAAGTTGAAGTTGCCGCTCTGGCCTGCCGGCGTGTCCCAAACCAGCAATCCCGAATTCGGATCGACGGCCGCGCCGGACGGTCCGCTAACCAGCGAATATTGGATGGAGTTGCCGGCGGGATCGGTGCCCTTGAGATGGTACGTGAATAACCGCGACGAATAAGGGACGACGACATCGTGGAATGACAGGACCGCATCGTTATAGTCCTGATCACCGCCGTTGGTTGCATCCTCGAATGAAATCTGAAAGAGTCCCGAGGTACTGCCGTTGTTGATGCTCAGCTTCTCGTGATCGAAATGATCTGGGTTGGCGGCAACGATGGAAAAAAAGGTCAGCGGCTTGGAAGTAATCGAATCGCCTGGATTGGATGTACGCGCGTTGGCCAGCGTGTTCTTTTGAACCAGAAAATATGCGTAGAACTGCGCCGCCAACCAGCGTAACGGTTTTGTTTTTGCCAGCGGCGTCGGTTTGGCTGAATAAAAGCAGCGATCGCGACGAACTGAGTGCCGCACCCGCCCAACCCGGATCACCCGGCATGAGCCCGGCAATCGAACCGCTGGAATCATCAAGCCGCACGATTCCAACCTCGTTCAGGAAGTTCGCTTTCTTCTGAAGGTAAGTGACTACAAAGGAAGTATTCTGCCCCGCCGGCGCGAGCACCGTGAATATCTCGTCCGAGAGCGGTGCGATCGAGCAGTCGGCCGGCTTAAACGATGCGGGGGGAGTCGACGTGAAGAACGGTGCAGCCTTTGCAACGTTGATCGAAACAATGGCAGTATTGGATCGGACGCCGGCGACCGTCGCGACGCTGTAAGAAAACGAGTCCTTCCCAGAAAATTGCGGCGTGGGCGTGTAGGTAACGATTCCCGTATTGGGATCTACCGAGACAGCCCCGTGCAATGGCGACGCGCCAACAATCACGCTGGACGGGTTGAGTGTGCCACCGACTACCAGATCGTTGGACACCACATTGATCGCTTGGCTGACAACGCCTGTCAGCGTGACCGAATCGGCAACCGCGATCGGTACAAAGTTGAGGTCGACTCCCGATTGAGCGCGGCTCGCACGAAGAACCACGTCGGTGAAGTTCCCTTTGGTCGCGTGCAATGAATCTTCCCAAGAGAATTGGATCGTCTTCTCCGTGCTGTCGAGCGTGCCGTGCAAGTGGTCAGCGCCGTCCGCGCTTGCCTGTGGAATTGATAGCAGCAATGGAGCAGCGGGGCTTTTGCCGCTGGTGCTATTTGGAATCAGCGAAAGTTCGTAGATTCCGCCACCGACCAGAGAAACGGTCGAAGTTGATCCCGCCTTGGACGTTTGCGCGAATAATATTTGATAACGAGAGTTTTGCAGCGCCGCGGCAGCGTAGCCGGAATCGCCGGGATGCAGCCCGTCAATCGTGCCGCTGGCATCGTCAACGCGGACGATTCCCAGCTCGTCCTTCGCCGCCGTACTTTTGGATGCGTAGGAAAAGCTGATCGGAACGAGTTGGCCGCCTTTTCCAGTGACCGACAACAGCTGATCCGCGATGCCGCTCAGAGGCTCACCGACCAGGTAGAGCCGATCTTCAAGTCGCTCAAACACTAAGTTGCGGGCGACCGTTGCAACTTCCCCGGATCGCTTACGACGAGATTTCCGGGACATCTTCCGCACCCTGGTTCAAAAGCCGATCACCACATAAAACCGACCAAAGACCAAACGGTCCTGGCGGCCGTGACCGGAGCGACGGCAGAAGGCCGTCCCAGGGTCTCAGAACTGATTAGTGCGGTCACTTTACCCCACGGCTTGGGGAATTGCAATGATTTTCAATAGCAAGGCAGGATGATGCATGAATCGGATGCACGGTGGTTTTTGGTGCCATTCCGAAAATGCTTCGTTTGCTGCCACTCGACGTCACAACTCCGATCGGTCACCAATTTTCGGACAATTGGGTACCGAAACTCATATCGAAATTCAAAGTCCCATCAAACGCCAAATCCGGAGCTTCTTGGCGTCGCAGAATCCGGTTGCCCTGCTACTTGGACCAGCAGCGGCGAGACTCCGGGTGCGTTGGTAACCAGCGGTCGGGATGCAGTGTTGTGACCGGAGGCAGCGCGCTGCACGACAACTGAACCAGCGGATCGCGCACGTCAGCAAAGGGCTCGACCTGATTCGCCTTGGCGCTGGCCAGAATGCCGTAGAGTCCGGTGCTTGGATTTTAGCGGTGCAGGCGCTGCTGAGCCAAATCGATCGCCGCGGTCAACTCCCGCTCGACTCGACGGAGACGCTTCGCCACCGTCCTAAACCCTCGCAGCGGATCCTTTAGCTGCGAATTATTGACATAGGTGCGATAGCGGTGTAGCCAGCGCCGCTGCTGTCGATCAGCTGCACGACCACCGCGGTCCGTGATTCCGGCTGCCGCGGGCGCCGACCACCAAGTTTCCGTTTGGGTCGCAGCCGTTTGACTTCGATTTCCAGCCGAGTGGCCGACCAATTCTTCTGCCGTGCTAGGGCTGTTAACCTCTGGGCCTGGCTAGGGGTAACGAAGAGCAAGCTGGTGATATGTCGCCGACTGAAGGGCTTGCCGTTGGTCGTTCGCAGCTGCTGAAGCCGCCGAGCTTGTGCCAAAGTAAAACGCTCGGCAAACATCCGCGAAATCCACCGTGCTGCGCGACATCCGACAGCGTTTGGCCACTTTTTTGGCGATCCCCGGGCAGTACGATTTGGCAGCGATACCGCCGTCTGACGCACGCTGTAACCGCTCTTGGCGGTACTGGTGCGTAACATACCGGCCCAACTTGTAAAAGCCCAGCACCGTGATGAAATCGACGTCGGGTGGCTTACGTGGACGCAAGTTCGATCGTTTGCTTGGCATAGTTAGAGCTCGTGCGATTCGTGTTGGTATCCAGGCAAGCTGGAGCCGCGGAAGCTGATCGGCTCGTTTTGTAGCCGATCAAAATGAATTGCCAAGCCCCCAGTAATCAACGATACCTCCCCATTGAGGCCGCGAAGTCCCAAAAATGGCTGCCGGATAGTTTCCATTCGGCCGAATGAAATCTTATTACCAGTAATAAAATAGGTAATCTAGGTGTTCCAAAGTGATTAAGAAACCGCAAGGCACCTCCAATAGCCACTCATTCGCGTCAGGATTGCGCAGGGTACACGCGGCGACCCTGGCGAGGGAATCTCTCTGCTTCCCGGCGGAGGCGGTGAAGGGCACGTCCAGCGAGGATCGCGGGCGTCAGTGCCTAGAGCAGCACCTTGGCACCGGCCAACTCTTTAACGGGCTGTCCCCTGACGAATCGCCGGCCTAGCAGAAGCAGGCCATACTCACTGGCCGTACACTCTCTCGCCGTCTCCAAGGGGAATGGGTATTGCGTGATGCCAACACTCAACAGGAGCTGGAACGTAAGCAACAGACGTTGGCACACATCCCATATCTGACCGACCGTGGCACATTCATCCACAACGGCTCGGAATATGTGATGCTGCACCAACTCCGCCTTAAGCCTGGTATTTACACCCGGGAGAAAGAGAACGGGGAGATTGAATCCCATGTGAATGCCCAGAACCCCCATGAAAGCCATCGCTATTTTTTAGACCCTGCGAAGGGTGTGTTCTACACCAAGCTGCACCAAGCCAAAATTCCGCTCATTACCCTGATGAAAACCCTGGGTGCGACGGACTGCAGCTACGGGATGCGTGGGGGCCGGAGATCTATTCAGCGAATATGCAGGCGGATAGTCCGGCAGCGCTTCGAAAGTATGAGGAACGCCTCGTTCGCCATTTGCCTCCCGACGCCGAGCCGGCGACGAGGCAGATGGCGCTCGGGCGGCAATCGAGGGTATCGGCCTCGATCCACGCGCGACCCAGTCTACGCTTGGCCAGCCCTACGCTAACCTGGGCCTTGCGCCGATTCTGGCCACCACCAAAAAACTGCTCGCAGTCAGTCGCGGCGAAGCCCAGCCCGATGACCGTGACGCGATGGCCTATCAGCGAGCGATGGGCCCCGATCTTACATGAAGTGGAAGGGTACGAACACCAGGAGATTGCGCGACTGCTGCGATGCTCGGTCGGCAATTCCAAGTCTCAGCTTCACAAGGCCAGACTGAAGATGCGTGAAATGCTCTTTCCCGGTACAAAGGATTCAGACGATGAGCCGGGCTCTGCCAGGGAACTAAGTCTCGCGCGAGTCCAGTGACCATGGTTGCGCGCCCTCAACCGCACCAATTCTGAGATGCTTTCGCAGACGCGAAAAAAGGCCCCCTTCGGGGCCTTTTGGCTTACAGGTTCAGCCGGCCGTGCCCATCTCCAGCACCACCAAGGCGCTACTCATGCCAATATAAGTAACGATGGCCGAACCTGAAACTCCACGATCCGCAGGCCGGGTTGCTTTCACATATCCAGATTTTGGCCGCTATCTCCTGGCGCGGTCGCTCATCATTGTCGCGTTAGAGATGCAATCGGTCGCCGTGGGATGGCAGGTTTACGAAATTACCCGCCGTCCGTTGGATCTCGGCCTGGTTGGCCTGGCCGAGTTTATGCCCGGAGTGCTTTTCTTTCTTGCCGCAGGACACGCGGCCGACCCGCTTTGACCGGCGCAACGTACTCGCCTGGTGTTATGGAGGAGTGGCGGTTTGCTCGGCGCTATTGTTGCATATCGCCCATCGTGGGGCGCGTTCCGTACATCCGATTTACGCCGTCCTGCTGCTGTTGGGGACGATTCGGTGCTTCTATGGCCCGGCAGGGCAGGCGCTTCTCCCGCAGTTAGTGGCGGTGGAGCACTTTCCTAACGCCGTCTCCTGGAGCGCCAGCACTCGGACCACGGCAACCATCGTAGGCCCCGCTCTGGGCGGAGTCATTTACGCATTCTTCGGGGGCCCGTCCACGGTTTACGCGGCGGTGATGGTGACCGCAGTGGCCGCTACTTTCTCTACCCTGCGGATCGAACCGAGAAAAAAAGCTAGCGCGCCCCAACCGGTTAGCTGGACGACCATTCTGGCGGGCTTGCGGTACATCTGGCATCACAAGCTGATTTTGGGCGCAGTTTCTCTGGACTTGTTCGCCGTATTGCTGGGCGGAGCTGAGGCGCTGCTGCCCGTCTACGCGCGCGAAATCCTGCATACCGGCCCCTGGGGCCTGGGCTTGTTGCGCAGCGCTCCTGGTGTTGGCGCCGCTGCCATGGCGGCGCTGGTCGCGGTTCGGCCTCTCCACCGCCGCGCCGGACTCACCATGCTGTGGTGTGTGGCGGGTTTTGGAATTTCTACGATTGTCTTCGGCCTATCGCGCAATCTACCCCTTTCGCTATTGGCCCTGCTGCTGGTCGGCGCCAGCGACATGGTGAGCGTAATCATTCGCAACACCATGGTGCAACTGGCCACGAAGGATGAAATGCGCGGGCGGGTGAGCGCCGTATACATGCTCTTTGTGGGCGCGTCCAACGAGTTCGGCCAATTTGAGTCGGGCGTGACTGCGGCATTCTTAGGCACGGTTCCCACGGTTGTGTTTGGCGGAATAGGAACCCTGGTTGTAATCGCGATCTGGGCATGGCGTTTTCCCGAACTTCGGCACGCGGACCGGCTCACCGATCTTTCGCCTGACCCTTGATGAGGCTGCAGTTTTTTGCTTTCGGAATTGTTTTCGCGACCTGCCGGCGTGTTCGGAAAACGATTATTGCGCGCGGATTCAGGACCCCGGCGTTAGGTTTTCGGTTCTCAGTTCGCAGTTTGAGCAATCAGCCATTGTCGCCTTTATAATCAATAACTAGATGCCAACAGCCTACATCTGTGAGGGAGTTCGTACGCCGATCGGCCGCTACGGGGGCGCGCTTGCCTCGGTTCGCACCGATGATTTGGCGGCCCATCCGCTAACCGTGCTGCGTGCGAAGTTCGGGAAGGGTGATTGGGAAGCTATCGATGAAGTTATCCTCGGCTGCGCTAACCAGGCTGGGGAAGACAATCGCAACGTCGCGCGCATGGCGGCATTGCTGGCTGGGATTCCGTTGAGCGTTCCTGCTGTGACGGTCAACCGGCTGTGTGCTTCCGGGATGGAAGCGGTTGCGGTTGCGGCCCGCGCGATCGTCGCGGGCGAAATCTCTCTGGCGATAGCCGGCGGTGTGGAGAGCATGACCCGCTCCCCGCTGGTGATGCCTAAGGCGTCATCCGCCTTTTCGCGGAATGCCGAAATCTACGACACCACACTCGGCTGGCGTTTTGTGAATCCCCTAATGAGGAAGAAGTACGGAAGCGCATCCATGGCCGAGACTGCAGAGAATGTTGCCGCCGCCTACAAGGTCGACCGCGCCTCGCAGGATTGTTTTGCCTTACGCTCCCAAATGCGGGCCGCAGCCGCGCGAAAAACAGGAGTCTTCGCGGAGGAGATTGCGCCCATCTCCGTGCCCGGACCGAAGGGAACCACGAAAATCGTTGCCGAAGACGAGCATTTGCGCCCGGACACTACAATCGAGGCCCTGGCCAATTTGCCTACGCCGTTCCGCGAAAACGGGACAGTGACCGCCGGCAACTCTTCCGGAATCAATGACGGTGCTTGCGCTATGTTCGTGGCGTCGGAGGACGCCGCCACGCGCTTTGGGCTGACCCCGCTTGCTCGTGTGGTAGGCGCCGCGACGGCTGGCGTGGAGCCTGACTTGATGGGCATCGGCCCTATTCCTGCGATCCAGAAGCTCCTGGCCCGAGTGCAGTTGTCGATTGCCGAGATCGACTGGATTGAGCTGAACGAAGCTTTCGCCGCTCAAGCCTTGGCCGTGACGCGAGCATTCAGCTTGCCCGATGACAGCGGGAAAGTGAATCCCAATGGCGGCGCCATTGCTCTTGGACATCCTCTAGGCATGAGCGGGGCACGCCTGATTCTGACCGCAACCCGCCAGCTGCAGCGCACCAAAGCCCGCTACGCCCTGGCTTCGATGTGCGTCGGCGTGGGGCAGGGTATGGCGACGCTGCTCGAGCGGGTGTAATTCACGCCGCTCTTTCTACCCAGGCCTGCTAGCTGAATTCCGTCACACTAAGGACGTTGCCGTCAGGATCTTTGAACCAGGCTATTTTGGCGCCACCTGGAGCACACCAAATTCCGCGCTCGTCCTGTCCCGTCATGCCGTATTGCTCCAGGCGAACATTTTTTTGCTCGAGCGCCGACACCACGCTTTCGATGTCTGGGACTTCCCATCCAAGAATCGTGAATGGAGCCGGCGTGAATTCCGGGACCTTGGCGATTCGCACCATGATGCCGTTAGCGTCGAAAACCAGCGCAAAGTGATCATCGGCGACAAAGCGCAGTCCCAGCACGCCTTCGTAGAAGGATCTGGCTTTGTCCGCATTGGATGTGGGAATGAAAGCGACGATTTTCCGAAAACCTAACATGGCTCCTCCTTACTGGCTGAGTTGCGGGCGCCGTGCCTGAAATCGGAAACGCTGGGCTTGAACTTGAATGGAAATGTCCTGAAATCCCGCGGCATCGAGGCGATAGCCGAAAGTGTTCGGATCTACGGGCACCAGGGTGTCTCCGATGTGAATGATGCGCATGGCGAAACTCTGACGGCTGTCAACGCCGGCGAACACACCGCCCGGCTTCAGCACCCGCCGCACTTCCCGCAGCAGCCGGTCCTGCAAGGCTGGAGTCGGGACATGGTGGAGCATAGTGAACGAAACCGCGCTGGAGAACTGGGCATCGCCGAAAGGCATTGCAGTGGCATCGCCGCGGACGACCGTTACGTTGCTGCCACGCAACCGTGCGGCCAGAGAATCCGCCAGTGCGGGGTCGATCTCGATGGCAGTCATCTTGCCCACCCGCTGACTTAGCAGGTCCGTGGTGAGTCCTGGGCCGGGTCCCACTTCCAAGATCTCTTGGCCTAGTTCGAGGTCGCCCAGGACCCAGGGAACTGTCTTCTCCTCCAACTCCTTGCGCCAAAAGTCCGAGCGGCACAACCAGCGGTGAATGCGATTCATACTCGACCTCCGTTCTCGCCCGCAGTAATCTTTATGCCTTGATGGAGTTGCTTTCTTTCGATAGTATGACAATTAATGCTTAGAATGCGACAATCGATCATTTTCGATCCAAGAGGGCGTTCCCCCTCGCAGATTACCACTCTGACCTATGACTACCCGGATGGCCACGTGGTTCCCGAACACTGTCACGAACGGGACCAACTGGTTTACGCGACCCACGGAGTAATGACGGTACGAACCCAGGAAGGAATGTGGGTGGTGCCTACACAACGCGCAGTGTGGATTCCAGCTCGTGTCACTCACAGCATTAATATGTCTGGGTTAGTATCGATGCGTACTTTGTACCTCAAGACACGGCTGGCGCGTGGCCTACCGCGAACCTGTTGTGTGCTTAACGTTTCCCCGCTGCTCAGAGAGTTGATTCTGCATGCTTGCCAACTCTCGGGCCTCGATCGTAGAAGCAAAGCTCAGAGCCGGCTGATTGGCGTAATCCTCGATCAACTGGAAACCGTTCATTCTGTCCCGCTGCAATTGCCCAATCCTGTGGACGCCAGAGCCGGCAGGGTGGCAGCGGCGCTACTAAACGATCCCGGCGACCAGCGCCCTCTGCGGGAGCTTTGCCGGCTGGTGGGAGCAAGCAAACGGACGGTGGAGAGGCTGTTTCAATTGCAAACCCACATGACCTTCGGGAAATGGCGGCAGCAGGTGCGGTTGATGCAGGCCATGCGGTTGCTGGCCGCTGGGGCAAAAGTAACCCATGCCGCCCTGGAGGCGGGGTACAGCACACCGAGCGCCTTCATTACAATGTTCCGAAGGGCTCTGGGCACCACGCCTGGTAGATACTTCGATCCGATCCACAGCTGACTTTCTGCCGCGCCGCCGAGTCGAGGCACTCGAACAAAACTTTCGTGCGAGTATGAATAAGTTGTAATTCGAAGCATGTTACCTTTTCGTAGAAAATAATGCTGCGGTACCCGCCGGGGAGGCGCATGAGCAAAGCGACGCCGTCAGGGAAACGCAGGCTGGTCAATCGCGCGGCGCGGGAGCGTGCGTTGATCGGAGCAGCGACGATGCTGTTCGCTTCTCGCGGTTACGACGGAACCACCACGCGCGAAATTGCGGCCGCCGCAGGCTGCGCGGAAGGTCTTATCAGCCGTTATTTCGATGGCAAAGCCGGCTTGCTACGGGCGTTGATTCGCCGCCACTTCGATCGCAGCTGGGATGAATTGAAAAATGCCACGCCCGCACAGCGGACGGTGGACGGCGACATTGCGGAACTTGTCAGTCTGCACATAGAGCACATCTGGGAGGATCGCGAGTTTCTCCAGATCATCGTTCCCCGCGTGATCCTGAACGCGTCTCTCGCTCAGGAAGTGGATCAACTGGGCCCGGCCCGGCAAGTTGCAGTCATGGCGGAACGGCTCGCTCGGCACGAGAGATTCCTGGCTCTGCCTCCGGATGAGCGCGAAGCGCTGCCCATCGTGCTTCAGATCCTTGGCTTTATGTTCGGGTTTATGCGTCCTGCCATGGGCGACGACCCTGTCCGAGCCAGGCAGAATGCTTTGGCCGTCGCCCGCATGCTTTCCCGGGCCCTCTAAGGCACGTAGCTGTTGGAGAGCGCTCCGATGGCTTGTCCTTTTCTGCTAACCTCATTCCGTGAACCAGGATCAGCCACCGGACGAACGTAAGTCCTGGGCGACGCTTTCCCGCTACTGGGAGATGGGCTTTATTATTCCCAGCGCCATCTTCGTGGGATTCCTCCTGGGCAAACTGCTTGACTATTGGCTGCACACCCGCTGGATTACCATCGCGGGAGTGTGCCTGGGTACAGTGGCCGGATTCGTGGAAATGGTTCGTATGGCGATCGCGGCTACCCGAGAGAAGTAGTAGGACAGGCTTTGTCAGTTCGAGCGGCAAAATTAAGCGTATTGAAAATTGAGACGTGGACCAGCAAACCAGCGCGACGCCGGGCGACTTTTACTCTGGCGCGCTCACCCGTATCAGTAAGTTTATGGTGGTACTGGCGGTCCTGTTCAGCGCCGCCGCATGGCTTCGTCTGGGATGGCGCATCGCCCTGGGATTTGTGGCGGGCTGTGCCATCGCCTACCTCAATTTTCACTGGCTCAAACGAGTCGTGGAGGCGCTTGCTGACCGTGCGGTGCAGCCGGAAAGAACCGCTTCGGGGCGGGGAATTGTGGTGCGGTTTCTGTTGCGCTACTTTTTGATGGCCCTCGGAGCCTATGCTATATTCACTGTTTCGCGAGCCAGTCTTTTTGGACTTTTCGCGGGCCTGTTCTTGCCGGTGGCGGCCATTGTTTGCGAGGCCGTGTTTGAGGCCTATGCCGTGCTAGTGCGCGGTTTGTAAGATCCTCGTGAGCCGGGCCAGCTAAGCTTAGGAAACTAGACGACTAACTCATGCCTGAACAACTCTGGTTTACCGGGATATTGAACCGCATGTTCGCCGGTCCGATCACCGCGCTGCTACATGCGGTTCATGTCAATCCGCATTATCCCCAGGCGCCCATCACCAACGGCGTGGCCATGCAGGTGCTGGTTTTTGTGTTTCTGGTGACTCTGTTTGTCCTGGCGCGGCTGGGGCTGTCGGTGGAGAAACCCGGACCTCTGCAACACACCTTTGAGGGCGTGCAGGGCTTCATCGAGAGCCAGAGCCATGACATTATCGGTCATCACAATGAGCGTTTTACGGCGTTTCTTGTAGTTTTGTTTCTGTTCGTGCTGATTTGCAATCTGATTGGCCTCGTTCCCGGTTTTGAATCGCCCACTGCAGTCGCCGTGGTTCCTCTGGGCTGTGCGATTTGTGCTTTCGTCTATTACCAGCTCCAGGGATTCAAGCAGCATGGGATCGCGTATCTGAAGCAGTTCATGGGGCCCATGTGGTGGCTGGCAGTGATTATGATCCCGATCGAGATCATCAGCCATTTGGCTCGCATGCTCTCCCTGACCATCCGTCTGTTCGCCAATATGTACGCCGGCGATATGGTGACTCTGGTTTTCTTTTCCCTGATCCCCCTGGGGGTTCCCATTGTTTTTCTGGGGCTGCACATTGGCGTCTCGCTGCTGCAGGCGTATATCTTTGTCCTGCTGACGATGGTGTATTTAGCGGGGGCGGTGGCCGAAGAACACTAAGAGGCGGAAGGATTTTCAGTTTTCAGTGCTTAGTTCACAGTTGTCAGTCGTAGGTTCGCCGTACAGCGTGAGGGCGTCCGCACGAGGATGACGTCAACCACCCACTGGCGGCAATTCATGGTAAGAGGAGAAAATCAGAATGCGTATATTAAGCCGCTCGTTTATGGCGTTGTCGTTCTTGTGCTTCGCTGTGCCTGCGTTCGCGCAAGGCGGAGCTGCTGGAGGAACCAATTGGGTAGCTATCACGGCTGGATTCTCGATGGCGATCGCTTCCGCCATTTGCGGTCTCGCTCAGGGTAGGGCCACCGCTGCTGCCGCGGAGGCTATGGCGCGCAATCCCGCAGCCCGTTCCGGCATCCAGTTTGCGCTGATTCTCGGTCTGGCTCTGATCGAGTCATTGGCGCTTTACACCCTGGTCATCATCTTCGCCAAGGTGGTCTAGGCCCGTGTGGAGCGGACACTCTTGTCCGCGCTGCAAAGGAAAAGCCTCTGCCGGTTGGGCAGAGGCTTTTGCATTGTGTGCCGAACATGTTCGACAGCTTGGGGGTGAAAGTCCCCCGCCCAACCTGGTGGAGGTGAAGGGCTAGAGAAGCGCAAGGGCGTCGTCGCGAGGCGGGGTCTGAAAGAAGCGTGGAGCAAAGGCGCGAGCCGATGAACAAGAACCGGATGATGAGGCCTACGGTGTGGGGCGAGCTGGCAAAGGACAGCGAAGCCCAGTTCCACCAAGCACACTGGTGGTAAATCCGGCGGTTGCGCGTCGAAGGCGGTTGGACTTACTTCGGGAGGCCCGCCGCATGTCACGGCATCGTGACTGAGGATGGAGCGATCCATTCTGATCGTGCCGCGGGAGTCAGCAGCGGGCATAGTAGGCCGCAAGGTCGAAGGCCCAAACAGCAAGGAGCGGCGAGTAGGACGCAGGACTCGATGAGCGACAAGCGGCAGAAGAACCAGCTACAGATGGTGCTGGCCTTTACCGGGGAGGGGCGGAGTGAAGCTCCAAGGGCTCCGCGGGAAGGGACCGAATCGTGCACGGCGAAATGCGAAACCGAAAGTCCGGGTGGAGCAGAGCAACTGATGGAAGAGGTCTGCGGGCGGGAAAACTGCCAGCGGGCTTTACGACGAGTGAAGGTCAATAAGGGAAGCGCGGGGGGCGACGGCATGAAAGTGTCGGAGTTGCCGGGCTACCTGAAGCAGCACTGGCCAGCTTTACGGGAACAGTTGCTAAGGATGACGGCCATGATTTGTCGTGGCGTTACGCCTTGTTTGGGAGTCAGTATGACCAGCACGGCTGTGGTTTTAGGTATAGCCACGGTGGGCACGGCTGAGCCTGCCCCGGATTGTGATTGCGCGGCGGCTGCCGCAGGAATCGCTGCCATAAGCAAAGGGATCATGAAGTTCATCGGATTCTCCTGTCTTTCAGTTTGGTATTGGGCTCTTCTTGTAAGAGGACGAACGTACTCTTATGGATTTAAAAAATTTACTCTTCAGCGAAGCACTTTATGAAAAATCTCCTCGCCTCCATCAAGAACTGCTCACGCTTTTGGGGGTCCGAACTAACGCGAGCCATCATCAACACTCCCGCCATGCTGGGGAATAGCAGCCGGATTTTCGCCTGTTTCTCTTCTCGGGTCGTTCCGGAAACGAATGGCACGAACCGCTCACGATACGCTTCCAACAACACCTCGATCCTTCTCCGCACGGCTATCGGTTTGCGCGCGAGCTCCGGCCCGAGGGTGGCGCGCACGCAACCGGTGCCCGGCGAATTTGCGTGGCCCACGCTTAGATACCGCTCGATGATCGCCCGCAGAGCCTGCCCCTCGGGCACGGACCTTGCAACCTCCACCATACCTCTCCCTGTCTCGTCGAGCGCCTGTGCCACCGCTTCGACGAACAGGTCGTCTTTACTCTTGAAATGCCGGTAGAAGCCCCCTTTTTTGAGGCCCACCTTCTTCATCACGGTCCCGATGCCACTTGTGTCACCGCCGCGCTCGCGGAAAGAGCGAGCGGCAACGGAAAGAATTTTCTCGTGGTTCTGCGCCTTGTGTTCCAGCGAGTACCGCATAGGAGTGTAGAGTACGCTCGTACTCTATTGCTTGTCAAGGCTATGTCGTGATCGTGCTAAAGCCGTCATCGCACGACGGCGAGTCGTTATGGATGAGCCTTGAGAGGTCGCGTTCCAGAGCAACCGGCAAACCGAAAGCTTTCTACAGGAGGCAGGCTATAAATCGGCTTCTGGGCACTTGTGTTGACCTTATTCAGCCGAAACGCTTTCAAAAAGGCCGTGGAAAAAAGATTTTGATTTTCGTATCCTTGAACCCGCTGTAGTGCCATTTCCTGGCCAAAAGCTACGTTTCCACACCATACCGCTTGCGATCTCGCTGGCTTATGCCGGTGTCTCAATGTCTAACCCCGATAGCGTGCCCGTATGAAGAAACTCGGCTTGGCAGCGCACTTCGACAGTAACGCCTGACTCGGCACGCAGCACGACACTGCCGCGGTGCGGCAGTGGCTCAATGACGGCGACTCGATCGAAACCGGTCGGAATCCGTGCAACACCTTGAATGTACGGAATGGAAAGCCGCCCATCCGCTCCCGGCGTAAGATAGGTGCGCACTCCGTGCTCGGTGAGCAGATTTGCCCGGCTCGATGCGACGAGACCCACGTGAAAGAATCCCGTTATGTCCTCAATACCCATCACATTGGTATGGCGGCCATTCCAGGGAGGGAAATGCCGCCCGCCATTGGAAAACCAGAGTAAGGTTGAGGCGAGTTGCTCAGTGTTACGCAGCGCGAACCACACAAATCCCTGCTCCGGGAAAGTCACGCTCGACCAACCCAACACCACGTTGGGATCGGTGCACAGGATCGCGATATCATCGAACCCACGGCGTGCAGGATAGCGGCACAGGTCCGTCGTCGAGCCATCAATACAGGGAACCGCGTGCAGGTCGTGGATTTCGATATCGGGCTTCAACCACGAGTAGCCGCGATTCTCCGGACGCTCCGGCGGCTCAAGAAAAGTACGGGCATGCATGAACCGCGAGAATGACAAGCGGCCGGATCCCGCGACATCAGGAAAAGCGAGGGTTGCGTGGTGGCCGGGGTTGATCGGTCCAGTCAGACCTCTAAGGTCGTGCCGCTGATAGATCACAGAGTGATCGGCGAGGAGCGCCGTGGTCGCCTCGCAGCTCCCGCCTTTCAGGGGAAGCTCCAGACCTAGTCGCAGCCAGCAACCAGCGGCCGTCTGTTGATAATCGATGCCGCGCCACTCACCATTGGCGGTTTCGCCATGTAACGGCAGCCGTGGGTTCGCATCCGGCTCGGCATTCGCGCCAAAGGCCGAACAAAACCAATCGCCGCGTAAGCTCGCGATGATGGGCGGCGTTTCCGGTGGCAGGGGCTCCTCTGCCCACGGCGCTACAGCGTAGGGTTGAATTGGCGTCGGGTCTTGCGGAAAAAACGTTACCGGACCAAGATGGCCGCCCACCACGGTTATCGCCAATTCGACCGTGGACGTCTCTGAGCAGGAATGACTCCTGCCCGCGGACTCGCGCCTTTGACCAATTCGTCATCTTGCTATCGAAATTGCATGTCGATTTCCATGCCGCGTGTCAATGAGAACATGACAATGCACCGGATAATCCAACCTTCACTCGATACCCATCCGCTGTTGAATCTGTTCGAGCGGGACGCCTTTGGTTTCCGGCATCACCCACAGCACCCAAAGCAGTTGGCCGACCATGCAGACCGCATAGAAGACGAAGGCGGAACCACCCGATCTGGCCGCGATGATGGGAAAAGTCCACGAGATGGCGGCCGACATGATCCAATGCGTAAAACTGCCGAGCGCCTGGCCACGGGCGCGGACGCGATTCGGAAAGATCTCGCCGATGAACACCCAAATGACTCCGCCCTGACCGAAGGCATGAGAGGCAACGAAGACCAGAAGGCTGGCGAGAAGCAGCCAGCCGCCGCTGCCGGCGTAAAAGGAAAATGCAACCGCCGCAAGACTCACAATGTAACCGACCGACCCCACCAGCATCAGCTTGCGCCGTCCGAAATGATCGATGGCCGAGAGGGCTGCCAGAGTGAACACCAGCAGCGTAAGGCCGACGATCACCGATTGAAACAAAGCCGAAGTCTTGTCCGCTCCCGCCGTCTTGAAGATATAGCTGGAGTAATAAAGCACGGCATTGATGCCGGAGAGCTGATTGAACGCGGCAATCGTCACCGCCAGCGTAATGGGCTTCAGGTATTTGCGGGCGAAGAACGGCTCCTCAATCGTGTGGTGTGCCAGGTCATAGGAACGCTGGATCTCGGCGATCTCCTTCTCCACATCGCCCGTATCCGTCCCGCACTGCTCGAACACCGTCCGTGCCTCGGCGAGTCGGCCCTTGGCTGCCAGCCAACGGGGGCTTTGCGGCGTGAAAAAGAGCATAAGAAAGAAGATCGCCGACGGCACTGCCATCACGCCGAACATCCAACGGGCCTCATTGTCCCCTAGGCTCAGACGTCCAATCAGGTAGTTGGACAAATAGGCCAACAGAATTCCGACCACGATGTTGAGCTGGGTTATGGTGACCAACCGTCCTCGATAGGCGGCCGGCGACAGCTCGGCGATATACACCGGCGCGACCACCGACGCGCCGCCAACCGCGATCCCGCCCAGGAAGCGGAACAGCATGAACCACCACAAATTCCAGGCCAGCGCACATCCAACCGAGGCCACCAGAAACATGCCGGCCAGTCCGAAAAGCACGCCGCGACGCCCAAAAACGTCGGTCGGCTTGGCGACAGCGACCGAGCCCGCGATCGCGCCTATCAGCCCGCTGGCGACGGTAAATCCCAGCATGAAATTGCTTAAAGAAAAATGTGTTTTCAACCACTCGGTAGTGCCCGAGATGACTGCGATTTCGAAGCCAAACAATAGACCACAGAAGGAGGCGACGACGGCACTGCGGATCAGATAGGCGCTGACCGGAGTGTTACGGACGATATTATTGCCGCCGGCCGGTAATGTGCCTGTCATGGCCATTCCAAATCACTCTTTGGGTTCCTTCAACTCCTCGGGTCTGTCGAACTGTTAATCGGCAGTCCAAGCCCTGTCAATGCATCCATGCCGCGCGCCCTCGGTTATTTCGAAGAGCGAACAACTTCGGTTAAGTAGACGAACGTTCTCCGGAGTAAACTACTTGGCGGCAAAAACAGCGGCGCGAGGGGAGCTTGAAAACAGAGGGCGTTCAGTCTCGATATTTTATCGAAGCGGCGGCCAAAGCTCTGGATGTCTTGGAGGCCTTTGACAGTCCTCACGAAGAACTTTCTGCAAGTGAAGTGGCCCGGCGTGCCCGCATACCTCATTCTTCAGCGTTCCGCCTCCTTTACACGTTGGAAATGCGTGGCTACGTCATGCGCCTGCCATCCAGCAAGAAATTCCGTCGAACGCCATCCACCATGCGTTGTCGTATCGGCTATGCCGCCGTAGGCGATAAACTCAGATTCAGCAAAGAGGTAAGCCACGGCATCGCGGTGGCCGCGCGAACGGCCGGTATTGAACTCATCGTGAGAAATAACGAACTGAGCGCGCAGAAAGCGCTGGCCAATGCCGACATCCTCATTGCGAGTGGGATCGATCTTCTAATCGAACATCAACTGGATGAGACTACCGCGCATTTGATTGCCGCCAAATGCCACGATGCCAAGGTTCCCGTTCTCGCCATCAATAATGCCCAGCCCGGAGCCTATTACTTTGGCGGAAACAACTACCAGGCAGGCCGCATGGCTGGGGAATTCATGTGCATGTTTGTGAAGACAACTTGGCGCGAAAAGTGGGACAAGATAATTCTGCTTTCCGGCAAGGGCATGGGATCCACTCTCGAAGTGCGCAAGACCGGAATCTGTGAAGCCTTGCAGCATTCTCAAGTATGTCAGGCGTCCGAACTGATATCGACCGCTCCGACAATTACCGTGCAGGACGGATATCGAGCGGCCAAGCGAACCCTCCTGGCATTAGGCAACAAGGCTGGCAGAATTCTGATAGCGGCACTGGGCGACGGGCCGGCGATAGGCGCTTGCCGGGCGGTTGAACAATTGGATTTGGCGGATTCTGTCGCCATCGTAAGTCAGGGCGGATCTGCGGATGTCCGGAAGACCTTGCGGGAGAAAGGCCCTCTCAAGGCATCGGTTGCCTATTTTCCGGAGACCTACGGAGATCGAGTGATTTCGCTCGCACTGAGGATCGTCGCCAGAGAAATCGTCCCCCTGACCAGCTATACCCAACACGTGGTCCTGACTCCTGCAAACGTCGAGCAATATTATCCCGCCGCTATCAACTGACAGCCGAAGGCGGATAGATAGCTACTCAAAAAGATTCGCACTGGTGACTTTGAAATGATTTCGGAACCGATTTGCGTAGCCCCCACGGGTGACATAGCCGGCGAAGGCGCTGTGTGGCACGCCGCCCATCGCGCTGTTTACTGGACAGACATCAACCGCTTCCTGATTCACCGCTTCACGCCGGCCGATCAATGCGTGCGCTCCTGGTTCTTCGATGAGCCGGTTACGGCGATGATCCTGACCGACCGGGATGACGTACTCGCCGTCGTCCTCGGCTCTCGCGTAATTCTGTGGGAGCCCGCTTCCGACTTGCGGCGAGAGCACAGTTACCATCTCGAGGGATGGCCCAGGGTTCGACTCAATGATGCGCGCGCTGATCCCCGTGGTTCGCTTTGGGTTGGCTCGATGCGCAATAACGTAAACCCCGACGGCTCCGCCGGGAAAGCAGGAGGAAAAGACGGAATTCTGGTTCGTATCGACCCGGATGCGAGCGTAGCAATATTCCGCCGCGATATCGGAATATCCAACACGCTTGCCTGGAGCCCGGATGGGCGCCGTTTTTATTTCGGCGATACGCTTGCCAATGTGGTTTGGGTCTATGACTTCAATCCAGACACGGGCGTGATCGACAATGAGCGGCCCTTTCTTGAAGGCTTTTCGCGCGGTCTGCCCGATGGCTCAACTGTGGATTCCGAAGGATATTTGTGGAACTGCCGCTTCTTCGGCGGATGCATCGTCCGGGTTGCGCCCAACGGCACGATCGATCGTGTAATCGAAATGCCAGTGCAAAATATCACGACGTGCACCTTTGGCGGTCGGGATCGAAAGACACTGTTCGTTACCACTGCAGCCATCGAAGCGCCGCACGGAGATCGCCTAGCCGGGGGACTTTACGCGATCCAAACGGCAGTCGCCGGACTCCCCGAGAATCGATTTCGTATATTCGGTTAGAGTGATTGTTTTGCGGACGCCGGCTAGCCTGGCGGCAGAGGCAAGCCGGCCATCAGGCCGCCGTCCACCGGGATACTGCAGCCGGAGAGGTACTCGGAGAGCGGCGATGCCAGAAACAGCGCGACGCGCGCGATATCCAAGGGCGTGCCGAAACGCCCCAGAGGAATGTGGTCATTCATAGCCTTGGCGAATCCCTTCGGATCGGGATTGTCACTCAGAGTCCGATCCATCATAGGTGTATCGATGCAGCCCGGACAAATCGCGTTGACGCGGATTCCGCGGGGACCGAACTCGCAGGCAAGCGCACGAGTGAACGCCAGCATTCCGCCTTTCGCCGCGGCATACGGAGCAATCCGGGAGCCGGAGGCCAGCGCGTGCACTGAGGCCGTGTTAACGATGCTGCTTCCCGCCTTCATCAGCGGCAATGCTTCCTTGCAGCCGAGGTAGATGCTCTTAAGGTTGACCGCCTGCTGCCGGTCCCATTCCTCGCCAGTGGTATAGCCAAGGCTACGAGCCGCATCCACGATGGGCGCGCCGAAAGCAAATGCAAAATTCAGCATTGCGGAAAACACGCCGGCGACAGGCTTTCGCAAGTACCCGAATTGAAGGAGGACTTCTGTGCCACAAAGCGAGCCCAGAGAACTTACGGGAGCGGTTCCCATCATCCCCATGCCGTTTGACGAGTCGGAAGAGATCGATGAAGGCGCGCTACGTGGATTGGTGGACTTCGCCGTCGCCAGCAAACTTGGAGCCATTTGTCTCCCTGCCTATGGAAGCGAATTCTACAAACTTTCGGAGCAGGAGCGGCTGCGCGTGGTGCAAATCGCGGTCGATCAGGCTGCCGGCCGGACGCTGGTGGTGGCGCAGAGCAATCACGTCTCTTCCCGCATTGCACTGTCATTGGCGCAAGCCAACGTCACGAATGGCGCGGATCTGATCGCAGTCGCACTTCCCCGGCAGTTTGCCCTCAGCGATGACGATCTGCTGCGCTATGTAGTTCCGATTCTCAACGGCGTCAATGTCCCTTGTCTGGTGCAAGACTTCAACCCCGGTGGGCCAACCGTGGGCGTGGACTTTGCAGTCAGGCTGCGCGAACAATGTCCCAATTTCCGTTATCTGAAGTTGGAGGAACCCCTGCTGGCTGCCAAGGTCAGGAGGATTCGTGAGGCTACGAACAACGAAATCGGAATCTTGGAGGGCTGGGGCGGATTGTACATGATGGAGCTGATCCCCTCGGGAATTTGCGGAGTGATGCCAGGCTTGGCGATTGGCGACATTCTCAATCGCGTATTTCATCTGCGTCGCGACAATAAGGTGGCCGAGGCCGCCCAACTCTACGAGAAAGTGTTGCCGCAAATCGTGTTCGCGCTACAGAACATGGAGCTGTTTCTATATTGCGAAAAGCGGCTTCTGCAGGCGCGAGGCCACCTTTCAAATGCACGCTGCCGCAGCGCCAACCTGTCTCCCGATCCTCACGTCGTCGCTTATGTCGATCAACTAAATGATCGGATATTGCAGGAGATTGGGTTACAGTAGCGCAGAATGCATTGGGATCACTGATCGTCCACGCCCGGACGGAGATTCGAGGCCAAGCCTCTGCGGAAGCCATGCCAGCCGTGCCATGTGATGTTCGCGTCCACCGCCGAACTGGCTTGTAAACTGCGCGCCGCTCGATACATTGTCGATCCGGTGAACTGTTCACGAAGCACATGATCAACGGCGAACTCGGAATGGTGAACGCAGACCATTTCTCGACGGGGCCCGGAACAAGTGCGGCAGGGACCAGCAAAACGATGCCTACGAAGAAGCCTCCGTGCAAACTGACCCAAAGAACGGCGAGTGGCGGCAAAACCAGCAGCAAGTATGTCTTGCCATCTTTGTGTGCTCGGATGAGGATCAAGATGAATACCGCGCGGGTGAGGTCGGGCAAGCCAGTGAATCGTGCTCGCCGCCATGGCCAACGCCGTCAGGACTATTGCAATCAGTCGATGGCCGGATTCTCGGAGTTCTCCGTCAGGGCACATCGCGCGCCTCAGCGAATGAGTCCATTTTCAAGCAAATGTTTTTCAAAGCGGTCCTAGCCTCGCAGAAGTCACCGCACGCTTCTTGTGACGTACCAACCCGACCATGGACCTTAGCATGGGCGTCTGATCACCAGGAAGTGTTCTAACGTTTTCCAACCGCTAAAAACGGTTACAAGAGGATCGAGCTGCCCGTCAAAAACCGTCCCGTCCTAATCGGTCAACGGCAGCTGGCCGCGAAGCAAAGATTCTGGCTGAAAAAAGGCAGCACATGGTTCTGGAAACGGTCCGCCACCTTACTGGTATGAGTGCCCGGATACACTTCGAAGCTGTTTGCGATGCCGTACTTGTCGAGCACGTCATGCAACTTGCCGGTATCGGCGCGTAACCGATCCTGATCGCCGACATCCAAAGCAATCGCGCGATATTGGCGCAGACCCGGGATGTATTGATCGATGAAGGCCAACGGCGCATTCGCCGTCCATTTCGCCAGGACCTCGGGTTGAGGCTCACCGTTCTTTATCGGCAGATCGAGATAAAGCGGAGGATTCTTCGGATCGGGCGACCACGCCGCCGCGCTGGCAAGCTGCGCGCGAACGGGAAATGGGAGGGTTGCGGAATCTGCGGGCGTCTTCACCGCCTCCAAAGCTTTGTCCACTTCCGGGTTGGATGGTCCGGGCTGCCGCGGAGACAGGCAGCACGGGCTCATGATGTACAAGCTGCCGAAAACATCGGAATGCTTCATGCCGATGCGCGTCGCGCCATAGCCTCCCATGGAGTGGCCAACCAGGCCGCGGCTCAGCCGGTTGGGAATCGTCCGATAGTGCGCGTCGATGTAGGACACCACATCATGTGCAATAAAGTCTTCGAAATCTCCAGTGGCGACCGAAGTCGAATACATCGATCCATTGTGCACAGTCTTGGAATCGGGCAGAACGACGATCATCTCCTTCGCGCCCTGGGCAAATGCGCCTTCTATGGTTTGCGGAACGTGGATTTCGTGGCTCCACTGCTCCGCCCCAATGGAATATCCGTGCAGAGCGTATACAACGGGATAGCGGCGATGCTTCTCTTTCTGGTAGCTGGGTGGCAAGAAAACGAACACGTCGCGGTCGACGGCGTCGCCCTCGAGATTGCCTTCCAAAGCCTTGCCATGGACCTTTATGTGCTCGACTGACGCAGGCTTAGCTCCGGGAACGACAGGAGGGACTTCGGTTTGCACCTGTGCCGTAAGCTCAGGCACCAGGGCCATGGCTATCGTCAGCGTAATGACCGGAAAGAGTTCCGTATTTTTCATTGGCGTCCTATGCCTAGCGATATCAAGGCAAGTTCGTTCCATCAGGGTGATCTCGGTAGAGACATAGCTTCGCTACGTCTTGCCGACGGCGACGTAGGGAGAAGCAACTGCACGGTTGCTGGCGGCAAGACGTTGCGGAGCAACCTCTCTACACGAATTTCAAATGCTTTCACCGATTTCGTGATACACGCCACGCTATCTTCTGCGAATACGGAAGCAGTCCTGTCGTCGAGCGCCTGTCGCCAGCGTGACTGTACACGCAACAATCTTCGCAGCGGGCTGAGCTCGGTCGAGACATTGCATCGCTAGATTGCCGACCGCGACGTATTGAGATAGCATACTCACGGCTGGATGCGGAAGCTTGCGACAGACTCTCACCGTCACAAGCTTGAGATTCTGACATACGGAGTAGCGCTCATGCACAATGCTCGATAGAAGCACGAACGATAATGGTCTTATCTTCCACGCTCGACGGAGCCATGCGCCAAAGCTGGCCGTGGCTGGCCAGCTCGCCATCGATCGCAAGTTTAACCCTGCTCGAATCCGCCGCGTTGAGTACGCGAACGTCGATTCTTGCGATCTTCTCTCGAGCGGCGCTCACATCCAGCGGATAGGTATCGCTGCCCGGATTCACCGCGGGTTGGTCGCCGCCCGCGGGATAAATCGGCTTGGGCTGTGGCGAATCTCCGGATACTTCCACCGGACTCGTACCGAAATGCTCGCGATACATCTTGAAGAGAAGACCGGTCGGATTCAAAACCGCATCGGTGCGGTTTTCGCTCATCATTGCGGTCGCGAAGGTGAAAGCACCGAGTTGATACAGATCGGAATGGCGAAACATTTCGTGAAACGCCCAGGCGTAGGCGAGAACCACTCTGTACGAATTTGGCGTGATGCCGGTGTATGCCCATTCATCCAGACTGATCGGGACCGGCTTTGCCTTGAGCCAAGGTTCGTTAGCTCTACAATACGCGACTCTGAGAAAACAGCTCAAGACTCTTCCGCCTCGGAGTTCTTCAATATGGCCTGTGCCCTTCGGTGATTCCCGTCCAGCTATCGGTTCTGAAAGGTGCGGCCGGCAGTCCAGCACCGTTGAACAGAGTGGCCGCCGGATTGGACTGCCACGCATAGCGGACTTCTTTGGGATTCGGTACTAACGGAGACGAGACTACGACGGTCTTGCCCTTGATTCTTGCATCGGCCCAATACCATTTCTGGTCCGCTCCGGCGATGGAAAACTCCTCCAGCTTCGATCCTTTTACGACCAGGCCGCCGTCCGTGTGCGCAAAGCGTAGCTTGATGGAACCAGGAAGGCGCTTGACGGAAGCGAGAGTTGGGCCTGAATACACCACGTGCTTACGGTACTGTCTTGCCAACGCGCAGAAAGCGAGCCGCTCGCCTACCGGAAGTTTGTCTTTGGGATGCAGGTTGTCAGGATCGCCGGTATCGATGGTAACGGCGAGACAGGAGTTGGGCACGTGGGCCGCCGTAATCGCCTGCGACTCCCTGGTTTCGGCCCATGCGTCGTCCTTGGGCGTCGAACCGCGATGCCCGAACGCGGGCAGACTTACGATGTAGAAAGGGAAATCGCCCTGTCCAAAGAGCTTTCGCCAATCGGCAATCGTCACCGGAAGGATTTTGCGGTACTGAAATCCACGTTCTGAGTTTTGCTCGCCTTGATACCAGAGCACGCCCGTGATGGAAAGCGGTGCAATGGGCGCGAGCATTCCTTTATAGAGCACGGACGGCATCACCGGCCAGTTCTCAAAGCCAATGGGCATGGGATGCGGAGGGCGGGCGTCGACGCTCAGCTCACCTTTCCATTGGCCCGCCAGCGGAATGCTCGTCTTGTCTCCGAGCACGAGCCGCAACACTTCGGGTTGGGCGAGAAATCCGCCTTGTGGCTTGGTCTTGAAAACGCGAATCACCACGACATTCTTTCCCGGCTTCAGCACGCCATCGTGGATGAAATAGACGCGCGGGTTCTCCACCCAAGCGCTCGCGCCGACCCAGGTTCCGTTGATGTAGACCGTATCCATGCGCTCAATCGATCCCAGGTACAGCATGGCTCGACCTGCCGGCAGCGGGTCGGGCAGCGTGATATCTCTCCGGAACCAGGCTACAGCGGGCGTTTCAGGGACGCCCAATTCAGAAAACCCGCCCGGGATCTCGACGGATTTCCAGTTCGAGTCATCAAAGTCTGAGGCCGCCCAGTTGCCTTTCAGACCGATATCATATTCGTCATACCAGTGCATCACGTAGTTGCCGTATTCGGGCGCGCCTTCGGCAGCCAGTTTGTCGAGTTCAGCCAGAGGAACATCGAAGTCCTTGAGTGGGCGAAGCGCGGCCTCGCTTGTCCAGGCTTCCGCGGCAGTTCCGCCGAGGGCATCCACCACCAGTCCGATCGGAACATGAATCTCCTGCTGAACCTTGCGCGCAAAGTAATACGCGACCGCTGAGACCCTGTTCGCGGTCTCGGGCGACACAACTTTCCAAGTTCCCTCCACGACGTCGGTGTGGTGGTAGGCAGGATGAGCCGCAACCGTGAAGTAGCGAATCTGCGGATAATTGGCGGCCTTGACTTCCTCCTCGCCATTGCGCGCGGCGCGGAGGCTCACCTCCATATTCGATTGCCCACCACAAAGCCAGACATCTCCGACCAGTACGTTGTGAAGCTCCAGCCTTTGATGACCTTGGATGGTCATCGTGTAAGGGCCGCCGGCACGCAGGGGCTGCAGCTTCACCTGCCAGCGGCGGTCCGTGCCGGCAACCCCGGATGCGCTCTTACCTGCAATCTCGACTCGGACTTCGTCGCCCGGATCTGACCAGCCCCAGATGGTATTCGGCTTGCCGCGCTGTAATACCATGTCATCCCCAAAAATCGGGCTGAGATAGGGCAGCGGCTTGGCTGACGGTTGAGGCGCGCTCTGGGCTGAAACAACGCAATGCAGCAAAAGTAAACAGGCAGTCGCTGTGACTGCTCGAAGCGCGCGTCTGTGATTCATATGTTCCAAGAACCTCAGCCCGATGATAGAAGATCAACATCGCACATCGCGAACGTTGCGTGCGTTCTCTCCGCATCTTCGAATATCAAGATGACCGAGCGCCCATGGCTGGTGCGCCCGAGAATCTTGGGCGCATCAACTTGCCGGATCGTAACGATCAGTAGGGCCAGTCTTAGCCACAATTGTTCCATCCAGGTCGTCGGTTCTGTGAAGAGGCTTATCGGAAACAAATCTTCTCAAAACGTTCTCGGTTATTTTCGAAACATTGTTGTCATATTCGTTGTAGGAAAGGCTTCCAAACCAGGCAATCGAGCCTGCGGAAAACACCGCTCCCCCGTTGGGACACTCAAAGTAGACCACATCGGAACTGACCTTTAGATGTGCGGTGGTGCTGGGTGGCGACGCATAAAGCTCTTCGAGAACGTGCAGGAATGTGTCATTGAATTTTGGGTCGTCGAACGTTGCGGTAGCCAGCAGAAGGGCATGGTCAGGCGTTCCCAGAGCATGCTCAAGGCGATCGATCTCGTCGCCGGCAGTCCCGCTTCTTAAACCTAACGATTCAAAGTTGCCGATCTTCTCTGTCGGACCGATACCCTCAAAGATGAAAGCTGCTCTGGCATTGAAGCTGTCAGGCTTGCGCTCGTAACCCTGACCTGGGCCACACCGCTGATTAGACCAACCCAAAGCGACGAGTCCTATTCCCACCAATTGCTGTGGAGCCCGGCCACGGCGGCGCCAAAGTCCCCCCCATTCCCCTGTCGTGCTCAAGTAATACTCGCCCGCCGCCGCTTCCCAACTCTCCGTGCCCGACCATTTTCTGACTTCGATGAGCTGGGGAGTTTCCACCCGCATGGAGGTCACCCAATAGAAGCCGTTGCCGCCCATGTACATCAGTCGTCCGCCACTCCGAAGGTAGTCAGACATTCCATTCAGCATTTTATACGAGTAATACTCAGGGTGGGATCCTGTGATTACCACCTTGTATGGAGCAAGGATCGAGGAGCCCTCAAGGTGGAGGTCTTCATCGGTGATGACGTCGTACCGATACCCCTTCGCTTCCATCCAGTCTATGAGGTAGAGGTCGGCGCAGAGATGTCGCGGATAGGGCAGTCCATCGGTCGTGAACTGCGAGCAATATTTCGGATTCAGATCCAGTAGGGGCCGCAGGTAGGAGGCATAGCAAACCCCACTATCATCGGAGTGGTGATCATAGACGCTTAACAAACTTGGGATGGCGGTACGAAAATTCGCGTAAGCAAGGTAGGTGAAGGTGGGGGCCAGAAAAGCAATCGGTGCGGTAACCGTCCCTTTCCTGGGCCTCACGAAAAACGGGATGTAAGTTTCGCTATCCTCGGCACGCAGGCGTGCGGCATAAATCGCGCTCCTCCAATCTGGAGGTATACAAAACTCACAAGCCGGTACCCATCCCGCATCTTCAAGGTCGTCATCGTGAAAATGGATGGCGCCATATTCGCCGGGGGCGTGGGCAAAATTCGTTTCGATGTTTTTCCAGTTATGTCCGGTCATCGCCCGCGTCGGCATGTTGACCGCGCTTCCATGCAGTGCATTCGGGGAAATGTCCGATACCTTTTTGGATGAGATATCCTTCGAAAAATCCCAGGAAGCCACCAACGACTCGCGCAACTTGTCGGGAGCAGAGTCGTGTTGCAGCAGCCCGATCTCATCTGCGCACAATGCGCGACTGAAAAGCTTTGCACCGTCGATTTTGCCGTTGAAATGGCCCCCTGTATCGCCGTGGCTGGCTTCTTTCCGAACCCAATGCGCCCCAATCAAGACCGGAAGCTCGTTAGGTTGGTTCAAATGTTTTCCGGTGACTGTTTTAACGACCACGCCTTCGTCCATGGGCCACGCGACAATCGGCCTCTGAAAAAGCGTGATCTCTCCGCCAGTTGCATCGTAGGTTGCGGCCACGAAATACCACTTCGATGGTGAAAGCTGCTTTCCGGTCTGAAAAGTCTGGTTCCCGATCCGAAGACCCAGAACTCCGTTTCCTTCAAGAAACAGGCCGTAGCCGCGGTTGTCGCCGTCGAGCCACTTGGTAAGAATCCCCTGCCGCCCCTTGAACGGCGTCGTTGGCAAAATCCAGGCCTGCAACGTGAAGCTGCCGATCTGCTGGAGCAAGCGATGGTTCGGGATCTTCACATAGGAACCCGTCTTCAATTCTTGTTTGCGGCCTGGATATAGACCGTTGACCGAGGCACTGACGAGTTCTTCTTTGAAACCCGGCCCCTTCGGGTTGGAATCGCCATGAATCAAACGGACAACGTCCATTCGGTATTCCGCGTACTCCGAACTGACCATGAATCGGATACGCTCACCCGGCTGAACGCTGAGTCGATTGGTGTATCCAGCAAGACGGAGCGGATCGTGGTCGTTCTTCGGTGCGCCCGGAGTTGGTGATGGAGTTGAAGTCACGCAGAGACGCCCTCGCTCGTCTCACGAATCACTAGACTGTTGAAAGAAGCGGCTATCATTCGCATCTATTCCAACGCGTTAAGTTGTCCCATGACGATTCCAAACTCAACCTACAAGGCAAACGGAACCACCGTGCCCCGCGTCGCCGCCGCGATAACCTCCATGGCGCGAAGTCCATCTTTATGGGTTACGGAGAAGGCCTGACCCTCGCGACAACATCGGACGAAGTCGGTTAGCTCACGCTTGTAGGCATGCCCAAACCGCTCGACGAATTCCGGAACCGGCCGGCCATAGTTCCGCATGGGATAGGTCTTGAACTCGATACGCTGACTGCGGCCGTAGGCTTCGAGGACGACTTCGTTCTTGTTCTGTTCGAATCGTCCTACATGAATCTGACCTTCCTCGCCGTAGATCCAAATCTCGACCCTGTATCCCGAAACGTGATTGCGGCTCACGCTGAGTTGTGCCATCAGTTCGTCGGGGAACCAAAGAGCGATCAGTCCGTCATTGAAGTCTTCCGGTACCGCGGACAGCTTGTGAGCATAGAGACGCGACCCGAGACTCACCACACCAGTCGGCATTTTGCCGGTGAACCACAACACGTCGTCTAAGTTATGCACTGCCATTCCAATGAAAAGGCTGGTGCTGATGTACCCTGCCGGCACAGGGCCCGAGTCCTCGAGATCAGCGACGATCTTGAATGGACGCCCGATGGCCCCTTGATCCAACAGCCGCTTGGCGTGTTGCAATGGTTCGTCAAATCGACCCTGAAAGGCGAGCATCACGGAATTTGGATAGTGCGCATCGAGTTCGGCGGCAAGTTCACGGTCTCCAGCCAGGGATCCGGTCAAAGACTTCTCAACCATCACCCGTTTCTGGGCGTAAACCAGCGCTCGAAGATGTGAACCATGTTGGTCTGTCGGGGTACAGACCACGGCTGCGTCGCAAGCTCCTGCGTCGATCAATGCTTCGACACTGGGATATACCTGAATGGACGACCCCTGCGTAGAAGCAAGCTCTTCGGCGATAGCGCGGGCATGTTCGAGACGGGCGTCAACGATGGCGGCCAGTGCGCAAGCACCGCTGGATGCGGCCAACTCCACTGCGTGTTGTGAATGCAGTGCACCGATTCGACCTAAGCCAACAACTGCAAGTTTTAGCGGTTCGGGCATTGATTTCCTGACCTTATCTACCAAGCCGATCCGTTGACATACTTGACGCGCCGAACCGGTTCGTTGTTCTTAATTCGAAAAATTAGTGGTTCTGAAATTGAGTCACAAGCGATACTCCGGCCTGGCGATGTAACCTATTTTCGGGATCAATTTGTGAACCATTAGCAGAGCCACAGGGTGCATAACTCCCACAATGATGAATAAGGGGACGTAGGTGTGAAGCCTTTGTAGGATATAACCCGCCGTGAGCGCCATCGCCATCCCGCCCACTGCGCCACCCGTGCCACCCAGTCCGATCACCGAGGCTACGTCTCTGTTAGGGAATATGTCGGAGACCATGGCAAACAGGTTCGACGACCATCCCTGATGTGCGGAGGTGGCAAGCGAGATCATCGCCACTGCTACCCAAGCCTTAGACGCGAATACCGCGACGATTGCCGCAGGCATGCAGAGAGCGCACGCTGCCATGGCAGCCTTTCGCGCGCTATCAATTGGCCAGCCCCGTTTGATCCAAAAACCCGAAAGCCACCCCCCTGCCACGCTCCCTATATCCGCCGCCAGAAAAGGGATCCAGGCGAAATAGCCAATCATGGCGAGCGAAAACCCGCGCTTCTCCTGCAAATAAGATGGCATCCAGAAGATGTAAAACAAAAATACTGGATCGGTCAGAAACTTGGCTACCGCAAAGGCCCAGGTTTGCCGGGAATGTAAAAGTTCCGGCCAGGACATTCTCGGTGCGTTGCTCCTCGCTGCATCCTGCATATCGCATTGGATCGCGCCCAGTTCCGCCTCAGTGATGTATGGATGCTGGGCAGGGGGGTAGTAGGCGACCAGCCAAATTATCAACCACACAATGCCGATGGTCCCCGTGACGAGGAACGCTGCCTGCCAACTCCAGCGCAGGGTCAACCAGGCAACCAGCGGCGGCGCAACCATCGCGCCGACGTTAGCGCCGGCGTTAAAGATTCCGGCTGCCAGCGCTCGCTCGCTGGAAGGGAACCACTCCGCGATGGCTTTTATCGCAGCCGGCGTATTTCCCGCTTCGCCCGCTCCGAGAAAAAACCGGGCCACCCCGAAGGAGAACGCTCCTCGGGCCAAGGTGTGCCCCACAGCCGCGACCGACCACCAGGCAACCGTCAGGGCATAGCCAAGCCGCGTCCCAAGCTGGTCGATGACTCGGCCCGAAACCGTCAGCATGATCGCGTAGGCCACTTGAAAGGAAAAGACAATCCAGCCGTAATCACTCTCGCTCCAGTGCAACTCCGTCTGTAATTGTCCTTTCAGCACAGAGACGGTTTGCCGGTCGAGGTAATTCAGCGTGCAAGCGAGGAATAGGATCCCGCAGATGTACCAGCGGAGGTGGCGAACCTTGATTCCCGAGGAGAGATGAGGATCGTCACCGGATGAGCCCGATGAAGGCGTCATCTCTGCGGGAGAAGCCTTAAGTGGGAGCTTTCGTGTCACGCGAAGATCCGTTTAAACTCGCCGACCGACGCTCGGAATCCGTCCTCGAACGTCTTTCCGTCGGGCCGGTATACGCCTTCCAGCGTCGCGACTCCTTGATAGCTATCTCGCGTGAGGGCTCGGGCAATGTCCTCGAAATACGCGGCCATTTGCCCGTCGCCAAAACGGCACTGATCAACCGTTGCCTTGGGGATGTCTACCCGGCAGTCCTTCAGGTGAACGTGTCCCAGATAGCCGCGGACAGCTTCGTAGCCGTCAGGATATGCGCGCTCGTTCGAATAGAGGCTATTGGCGGGATCCCAGAGTATTCTTAAATGCTTACTGCGCAGCCCGTCGATTAGTTTTGTCGCGAGATAGCCGGAATTGATCATGCCGTTGTTGCCGGTTTCGATGACCAGGGTGACCCCTTGATCCTCGGCGAGTTCGACCGCCGGCATGAGCAGCAGCTTCAGCTTGTCCCAGGCGCCTTTCGTCACGTTCCAAATCTCGGCGCCGCCTGAGCCGAAAAGAATCATCTCCTTACGGAAGCTCATGATGCGTACCAGGCGACAGTCGAGTGCCTTGGCCATCTCGATGCACCGCCTCAGCGCCATCATCTGGCTTTTGTGGGCTGCCTGGCCGACTTCGGTCTGGCCAACGAGGAGGCCTGCAAAGATGTGGCGTGAGATGCAGCAGACCTCAACCTGGTACTGAGCTATGAGGTTTTGCGCACGCCCGACTTCGGTATCGTCGAGATCTCCGACTTCCTTATCCCAGACATACTGCAGCTCCGCGGATTGCAGGCCGAACTCCCGCATCACGGCGAGCGCGTACTCCAAGTCCTGACTTATGTTGCTGGTAATAGCTCCTAATTTGGTCACGGCTTTCTAATTATTCCTCGATCGCATGTAGATGGCACATCGCCGAGGTGCTGCCAGGCCCCTCTGCCGTTCCATCGCGTTCTGAATACAGCATTCCGACCTGCTCGCTAAAGCAGTTACGGATAAATCTCTACTCGATCCCTGTCGTGAGTTGTGGTTGCGGCTCGTCGACAGGGGTTCGCAAGAGTAACCAACTTGCACTCACGGATAGAACCATCAAAGAGCAATTGAGCCAAAAGGCTGCGGTATACGATCCCCGATCGACCACATAACCCGTGAACCAGGTAACCAGGACAGAGCTGATCGATCCTGCCGTTCCCGCGAGGCCGGATACCGAAGATACGGAACTCTGCGGGATAGCATCCATCAGGGCTGAATTGTAATTGGCGCCCCACCATCCCATCCCGAACATCGCAACGCTAAGCATGACCAGGATTTCCGAAACCTGTGACACTCGCAAAGACAGGAGTGCAACCGGCGATAACACCAGCGCTACGGTTAGTCCTAGTTTTCTGGCAAGCAACGGGTTTAGCCCGCGGCTGATGAGGTATCCGGAAAAATATCCCCCCGAAAGCTGGCCTGCTCCTTGCAGTACGTAGGGCACCCAAAGCCATTTTGCCAGCGTCGCCAGACTGAGTCCTTTGGCGGAAACCAGAAACGACGGGATCCAGAACCAATAAAAATTGCCCAGCGGGTCGGCGAAAAATCGGGCTGCAATAAATGACCAACTCTGGCGAAAATGCAGAAGCCGGGACCACGGAACGGTCATGGTGCGCAGACGGTCGGTCTCGCCGCCTTGAAGAATGTGCTCGCGTTCGTTTGGCGTCAGCCATGGATGGTCAGCCGGCTCACGGTAAACCCACCACCAGAGAGGCAGCAGCAGAAAGCCACCCAGGCTGGGCACGAGGAACGCAGTCCGCCAGCCGAAATGGAGGGCAAGCCACAACGCCAGAGGTGGGGCAACCACCGCTCCGATGCCGGTCCCGCTAACCACCAGGCCAATCGCTACGCCGCGCTCCTTCGTCGGGAACCAGGCTGAAATTGCTTTTATCCCGGCCGTGAAGTTTCCCGGCTCGGAAACACCGAGCAGAAATCGGTAAAGGCACAGATCCCAAATGCCCACCACGAATGTGTGACACAAACTCGCGACTGACCAGATGCCAAGACTCAGTGCCAGCCCGCGGCGTGTATTGAGCCGATCGACAATCCATCCGCCGATCGTGAACATCGCCGCATACGACACCAGGAAAGAATCGATCGCATACGCGTATTGCGTGTTCGAGAGATGGAGATCGTGGCGCAGCATGGGCGCCACAACCGACAGCAATTGCCGATCCAGGTAATTGACAATCGTGGCCAGGCACAACAGCGACGCAATGAACCAGCGCAAGCCGACTACTTTATGTCTGGCGCCATCCGGTGGCGGGCGGAATTCATTCCCGGATTCAGCCCGGCTCATCCACGGTGGCTCGCCCTTTACCATCGGATGCTTTCCGTGGAAACGAACCGGGTGACTTCCTTTAGCGGAGCTTGATTGGAACGGTAGCGTTCCCGGCCCTGGTAGAGCGGAACATTTTTCCCTTTGGGGTCGATGGAGACCACAGTGTTTCCCTTCAAGACCAGCGTGTACTTCACCGGGCCGATATTCTCCTGGACGGTGTGTTCGCGAATCGGGAAGGTCAAGATCACCTGGTCGCCGGTCTTAACTGGCCCGGTATTCACATAACGGCCGTCCCAGGTGAGCTTTTGCGTGCGGCCGTTAACCTTACATGTCAAATCCGGACTGGAAGTATCGATCCACTCGGGAGCACGCAGCTGCACATTACGACAGGCCCGCTTCATCTTTACATCAACCCGTCCCTCATAAGGGATGTAACTGTAAATATCCGCCCAGGCAGAAGCGCGATTCATCAGCAAATGGACACGGAGCTGTTCGTCGCGATGGTCGAGCATGCGGTCCCACACATAGTAGAGCGTGCGCGTGGAACTGCCTGTACAGCACTGCGCGATGCCCGTGGAGGCGAGCCCCAAGGCCCAATCATTTCCACTCACGCTGCTGCCGTAAGCTCCAATACTACGTTCCGCGACGCGGTCCGACGACTCGTACGGTCCCAAAGGTTTGTGGGCCGAACGCTCCGATAACGCGTTCAAGGAAGACGTATCCGTGAGCTGTTGCTCGGCAAACTGATTTCTCACGAAGCGATCGATCTCATCCCAATAGTCGCCATAACCGGCGCCGGAAAGCTTCAAGGCAACTCCGAGGACGTCGGCTAGCGGATCGGCGTCGGCGCTCGGGTATGCAGGCAGATAGAATTCCGGAATCCAGCCTACGCGCAGCGAGACACCATATTCATCCCCCGGTTTGCGCGTCCAATCGAAAACCTTCTTGCAGAATTGCCAAAGTTCGCGGTTGTTACTGGTCTCCGCAAAATCGGTCAGCGCCAAAAGCGCAATCAGATGTCCGTGACCGTGTCCACCGAACTTCATGCCTTCGTGGCTGAACTGTTCTCGCACATAATCGGGCACCGCATAATCGGGGAATCCCTGCGCCTTACGGAATTCGGGATCCAGCAGCCACCGTCCCTCGGAGTCGAAAACATCGGAATGGTAGAGAGCGTAGTTCGTGATTCGCTGGGCCAGTTGGAGCGCCTGCTCGTCATGGGTGATGCGAGCGTACTGGGCAAGTCCCTGCACCAGCCTGGTGTTCCACGATACCCCCCACAAACTGCCGGTTGGCATCGGGACATTCGGGTCGCATTTCGCATTTGGTACGAACGATCCCGGTGCGTAATAACAATAGTCTGCCTTATGAATGGCGAGATCATGTAGGCGCTTGACCATCTGCCGGATGGTCGTCGTCCAAACCGGGTTTTTGTCGCGCAGATAGTAGATGGTCATAGTGCCGATCATGCGCTGGCAAGTCGACGCATTGGCAAATTGCGTTACGGCTGGATCCTTGAAGTCGGTGGTTTTCCCATCGGGATGCCAGACCGGCGTAACGCCATCGTTATGGAGCCGTCCCCAGGGCCGCCCATTCAGCGGTACGTAAAGCAGACCATCAGGACCGATGGAATGGAGCGTCGAACTCATCCATGCCGGGTCGACATCGCTGTTCATCGATTCGCCGGTCGCCAAACGCAACAACGGCAGCGCTTCCATGAACCCTTCCTGGTTCTGCGTCCAGTCGTTGAAGTCGTGCACCATGGTTGCGGGATTGCGGAAGAAATTGGCGGCGCCCCAAATTTCATAATCGGCTTTCGGATCGGCGATCGCGGTCAGGGCATGAACTCCGAGACGGCAACGCTCCGCAATGTCAAACGTATCCGGAACCCGATCGCGATAGGTTTCACCCGAATAACGAGGAATCTCGAAATGCGGGATCGAAGGACGGATGTATTGAATCTGCTCGGTACCGGAAGGAATCGAAGCAGCCGCGTTCGCGACCGCCGTGCGCGAGTTGATCGTTTGCGGCAGGGCCGCCCACGCTGACGCCGCAAAAGAGTTCACCAGGAATTGACGGCGATCCATTTACCCTCCACGGTCTGTTTGGACCGATTTGCGCATTCAACTCTCTTACGTTTGTAACGGAAAAAGCCACTCACGAAAGGCGCGGGCGACTACCGGTACTTAAATCGCAGGAGGCTGTTTCCCGCTCGTTGTCGGAATCGGAACGGATGAGCCATGATCCTGCTCCCTCGACTTTTCCTGCAGGTCATACAAAGACTTCGTCTCGCCGGGGTAGCGCGGAATGAAGACCCAATCCATGTCGAATCGCGCCACCGATGAAGGCTTTCCATGGACCAGGCGAACAAATTGGTCCGCTTTGGCGGTCATGGCGCCGAGGTGGATGGGAAAAGCGTCGGCAGCACGGTAGCCGAGAATCAGGGTTCGTCGAGTCCGCGAAGAGGTATTCACGGAAGACGCATGCGGCACCAGGCCATTAAAGAAAATCGTGGTCCCGCACTTTCCCTCAATCGGGATTGCCTTTGAAGTATCGATCGGTTCGGTGATCCGGCCTTGAAAATGCCCGTTGAATGAGTGGTCGAGCATACGATGATGGCCGGGAATCGCCTGCAGACAGCCGTTGCTGAGATCGGCATCGTCAAGGTAGACGAGAACCGCGACCACAGAGCGGTTCGTAAGCGGCCCATAGGCCATGTCCTGATGCCACTCGACTACCGAGCCAATCTCCGGCGGCTTTACATTAATTTTGCTGGAAAAGAAAACGACGTCAGGTCCAAGCAACTGAACCATGCTGTCGACCAGCTTGCCTCCAGCGGCGAGTTCGCGAAACACATCGTAACGGGTGCACGGATCATAGACGCGGCGCACCTTGCTGCCATCAGGAGGTTGATTGGGCTCCATTTCAAGCCGGGAGCCATCGTGGTGGGCAAGCGTCGCTCCGGCGCAAATCGAGTCGATTTCGTCCAACAGTTGGCTGGATTCTGCTTCCGTAAAAAAATTATGTGCAACGCAGAAGCCTTGAGACCTGTATTCCTCGATTTGAGTATTTGTCAGCATTTCGATGTTCCTTCAATCCAACGGCGAGGACGCGATGGATGGGACCCCATAATTCCTGCCCGTCAAACCTCGGCTTTCTCGGAAGCTATTGACAATTTACCGCCGGGGTTGTCCCCCGTGCCTTGCAAACGCGAATTGACAGCCGAAAATACCTGTGGATTGACGACATTGACCGGTATTTGACCACGGAATACGTCCGCCATACCTTCGCTCACCATGGTGAAAGTGGCATGGGCAGCCCGCGCGGACAGCCCCATGCAGTGAGGCGTACACAAGACATCGGAGCGCCGGAAGATAGGATGAGCGGCATCCGGCGGCTCATTGGGATAAACATCGAGGCCGAGCCCGGAAAGCCTTCCCGACTCAAGTGCTTCATAAAGGACATCCAGGTCAGCCAGCAGTCCCCCCCGCGCAAGATTGACTAGCACAGCCCCGCGCTTTACGGAGCGTAATCGGTCCGCGTTAACCATCTCTCTAGTGTGCTCATTGAGCGGAGCATGTAGCGAGATGAAGTCGGCGCTGCCGAGAAGAGTCTCTAAGCTCACCAGTTTGATCCCTATCGCCCCCGCCGTCGCGTCCGTAAATGCCGGATCGCAGCCGATAACATTCATGCCAAAAGCCTGCGCCAAACGTCCAACCTGGCCTCCGATCCGCCCTATACCAATGATTCCCAGGGTTGCGCCGCACAGGTCGCCAATGGCAACCTCCTCTCGCGCCCGCCACTCTCCAGCCCTGGTCTTTTGATCGAGTTCCCGCAATCGCTTTGCCAGAGCCAGCAGCATCAGCAGCGTGCCTTCGGCAACGGCCCGTGTTCCGGCGCCGGGCGCGAAAACGACGGGTATGCCATGATCGGTGGCGGCGGGAATGTCCACATTGTCGTACCCTGCGCCGGTGCGTCCGATCACGCGAAGGTCTTTTCCGGCTTCAATCAGGCGGCGCGAAATCGGCATAATCCCTCTGACGATAAGTCCGATGGCTCCTGGCGCCAAGGAAATCAGACTTCGCTCATCGGTGGAAGTGGCCACCTCGATCGTAGCAAAGGGGCTTAGCGCCTCCCGAGCAAAATTAGGAACGGGTCCAGTGGCAATAATGCGGTGATGATTCAATGTGTGTGAGCCTGCGCCTTCGGGTTGCTGTGCGTTTCGTCTCGCCATGATCGCTGGAAATTTGGGGGCTAATCGACGCTTTGGAGAACGGCGAAACAGCCTAGCTTTCGCACCAAATCGTCGCATACTGTATACAGGTTGGTCTATAATGTCAACGAAAAATCTTGAGGCCGTACCGATTTCCGAGCGCCGCCCTATTCCGGCGCTGAGAACCGTACTCGCGGGTGGCTGAACATTGATTAGACTGGGTTTAATCGGTTGTGGTATGGCGCTGCAACGCTTGCATTGGCCTGCTCTCACGCAGCTACGGCGAGAGATAGCGGCCGTCGGACTCGCCCGTCGTAACTACCTCGAAGCCAAAGAGTTCGCGGCTAAAATGGGCATACGCCATGCCTATCCCACCTATCAAGACCTGCTCAGCGACGCGAATATCGATGCCGTTCTGATTGCCGTACCCATTGAGCTTAACGGTACGGTTCTGCTCGATGCCATTCGCGCCGGCAAGCATGTTATGGCCGAAAAACCCATCGCCGCAACTGTGTGCGAAGCCCGAACCATTGTCCAGGCCGCCGAAAGAAGCAGCCAAATTGTTCTGATCGGAGAGAATTTCCGCTATCGTCCCGACCTCGCGCTGGCGAAACAGTTGGTAGAGTCCGGGTCGGTCGGAGACATTTTTGCCTTCCAGTTGAAGGTGAATTTCGACATCACCGCGCCCTCACGACAGCCGTGGATTTCGCGTGGCTGGCGGCACGAGGCCAGACATCATGGTGGCTTTATCCTGGACGCGGGCGTCCATCCCGTTGCCGCGCTGCGCGATGTCCTGGGCGAAGTCAACTCGGTATCGGCACAGACTCTGGACAACTCATCCGTCGTCCATGGTCCCGACAGTCTCCTCATGCAGGTGCGCATGGAAAGCGGGGTTGTTGGCCATTGCTTCTTCTGTTATACGGCCAAAGAAGCAAAGGAAAGTCCCCTGGATTTTGCGATATTCGGAACCAAGGGCGTGCTGCGAGTGGCGCCAAGTACGGTAACTATCGTTCGGGGAGGGGAATCGCCCCGTGAGGTCACCAGGACGAAGGCCAAACCTGGGGAATACCTCAATCAATGGAGGAACTTCGGCCGCGCCATTCGAGGCGAAGAGCAGGTAATATCCACTGCCAGAAAGGCCTACGGAGATTTGGCGGTTATCGACGCGGCCTTAAGCTCTTCCGAATCTGGTGGACCGGTTCTGGTCGGAAAGATCGAGCCTTAGAGGATTCTCGACACTTCGAGGCCAGACTATGGATTGACTTCTATATTTCGTATACTGTATACATCACATCCTGAAAGTTTTCAGCTTTTGAGACTTGGAGATACGGTGCGCGTTCTCTTTATCGGGTTTCAAGATCTGGTCCATCCCTGGTACGACGATTTCCTGGAAGCGATCGCAGGCCGCTTCCCGGTCGAACTCTACGACACCAGTCGCCCTTTTGCCGATCAGCTCAACAGCGTGGAAGTCGTCGTCGATCAAGGCGGGTGGGGTACCCATGCCATGGCCGACGCGGCCGCAACCGCCGGGGTCAAGCTGTGGCAGGTTATTGGCACCGGGCTCGATCATATCGATATCAGATACTTCAATCATCGCGGCCTTCCCGTTTGTTATTCCCCTGGTTTTCTCAGCGGCATTGGCTTGGCAGAACAGGCGCTCATGTTCATGTTGTGCCTGGTCAAGAACTGGAGCGTAACCCAGAGCAACGTTCACTCCGGAGTGTGGTATCACCCGATGACGGAGGAACTCCAGGGAAAAAACCTGGGATTGGTGGGATTCGGAGGAAGCGCACGGGAATTGGCCGTGCGCGCCTGGGCGATGGGCATGCAGATCTCGGCTGTCGACATCGTGGATGTGCCGGCTTCGGTGATCGCCGATTGTCACGTTACTTTTTTCGGAGGCGTCACCGATCTTCCCAAACTGGTTGCCGAATCCGACTTCCTTTCCCTGCATGTGCCGTTGACGCCCCAAACCACGCACATGATCAACCGCTCAAGTTTCGTACGGATGAAAAAGACCGCGTTCCTGATCAACGTCGCTCGAGGGGAGCTGGTGGACGAGGCGTCATTGCTCGAAGCTCTTCGCTCAGGACAAATTCAAGGAGCGGGATTGGATACCTTTTCCGGCGAGCCGCTGAAGCCTGACCACCCCTTACTAAATATGCCAAATGTGATTGCGACTCCGCATAATGCCGGGGGAACGCGCGGCACGTCGCGGCGGCGCGGACAATCGGCCGCCGAGAACGTGGTTCGTGTTGCTGCCGGAGAGCCGCCGCTCTATCCGGCAAAACCAAAGTAGCGCCGCCTGAGCGTTCGATAGTACCGGCGGCGTTAAAACGTAAGGAGGCAAATTTGCTGCTCGAAAAGAAAGTTGCGTTGGTTACCGGTGCGGGACGAGGCATCGGCAAAGGAATCGCGTTGGGCTTTGCCCGTGAGGGCGCGACCGTGGTCGTCACGGCGCGAACCGCCGAGGAACTCCATGAGGTCGAACGGGAAATCCTAGCCTTGGGCGGGAAAGCCCTGACGATCACAGCTGATGTCTCTCAACGCGGTGTGCCCGAAAGCATCGTCAAGCAGATTTTCGACCAGTATGGCACGATCGACATTGTTGTCAATAATGCAGCCGTTGGAAGCGCCTACAGCCAGAAGCCTCTGCTTGAGTACGATGACGAATTTTGGGATTACTCACTGGCTCTGAATCTGACTGCGCCCTACCACTTCTGCAAGGCCGCAGCGACGATCATGAAACAAAAACGATGGGGCCGGATTATCAACATCTCGTCCCTGGCAGGCAAGATGCCGCTACTTCATGGAGCCGCATATGCTGCGTCGAAGCTTGGCCTCATTGGCTTTACCCGGGCGATCGCCCTCGAACTCGCTCCCGACGGCATCACCGTGAACGCGATCTGTCCAGGACCCGTAAGAACCAAAATGGGAAAGATACGCATCGCGCAAGACTCAGCGCGATTGGGAATCAGTATTGAGGATTGGGAGAAGCGCTTGACCCCTCCGATTGGCCGATTCATCTTCCCGGAAGATTTCGCCCCCATCTCGATTCTCTTAGCCAGTGATGCCGGTAGTGCGATTACGGGCCAAACCATCAACGTTTGCGGTGGGACGCTGATGAACTAATTCACTTCCAGCGCTGGCTAGTCAATCCGGTTTCGACCGAGAGGCTTGATGGATGGATTCCGATCCCGCTCCCAGCCGCCTATCGATGAAAAGCGGCTCAGCTATCCCGACGATCCCGCAGCAGCGCTGGATTCGCATCCTCCCTGTCACTTTCATCATGTACACCATCGCGTTCGTCGACCGGACGAACGTGTCTCTCGCCTTGCCGAGAATGAGCGCCGACCTCCATATGGACGCCGCACAAGCAGGCGCGGCGAGCGGGATCTTCTTTATCGGTTATATCTGTCTACAGCTGCCAGGCGGGTACCTCGCGAGCCGCTGGAGCCCGAAGTGGCTGGTCAGCATTCTGCTCGCTCTATGGGGGCTGTGCTCCGCTGCTACCGGACTGGTTCACTCATGGCGGGAGTTTTTGATTGTGAGGTTTCTCCTGGGCTTGGCGGAAGCGGGCGTATGGCCGGCAGCCCTGGTGCTTGTTTCTCGATGGTTCCCACGCAGCGAGCGGGCGCGCGCCAATGCCTATTGGATGCTTTGCCTGCCCGCCGCGGCGGTGGTTTCCTCGCCCATATCCGGCTGGATACTGGATCAATGGAACTGGCGTATCTTGCTGATCAGCGAGGGCTTGCTGCCCCTGGTCTGGATGGTGTTCTGGATCGCTCTGGTCGATGACCATCCGGATCATGCGGACTGGATTTCGGCCGAGGAGCGCGACTATCTGAGGCGAATGCAAGCGGGGAATCCGCAGCTTGACCCCGCGCACGAGCAATCGTGGCTGTCTGTCATCCTTCGTCCGCCGGTGTTAATCCTGTTATTGATTTCGTTCCTGGTGAGCGCCGGCAACTACGGGTTCCTGTTCTGGTTGCCCTCGGTGCTGGAGAGCATAAAACTGGAAACGCGGGCTCCCCTGAGCCAGTTCCAGGTGGGTGTACTTAATGCCCTTCCTTTTATCACGGCGGCCCTAGGCATGATTCTGATTTCAAGACGCTCCGATCGCACCCGCGAAAGGCCGCGGCACGTGGCCTTGGCCCTGGGATGGGCGGGAGTACTCTTGCTCGCTGGCGTTTTTGCCGCCGGGGTCTCTCCGCCCCTGGCCTTCGGTTTGCTCTGTTTGGCGACGATCGGCTCCTTCGGTATGCTCGGGCCGTTTTGGGCGATGCCGACAGAGCTGCTGCCAGCAGAGGTTGCGGGGCCTGCGATCGGATTAATCCAACTGAGCAATATCGGAGGTGCAATCGGACCAATGCTCGTCGGTTTTCTGCAAAAACAGACGGGAACCTTCCAAGGCGCTTTTGCGATCTTGGCGCTGGGATGGTGTGTTGGCGCAGGCCTGTGCCTATTGCTGACGCGTCTGCCGCGCAAACTAACCGGCTGAGCCCCCGCAACCCAGGCGCGTCGCCCCTCACTTTCCCGCGGCCGTTTCTCCGAGGTAGGCAGCGACCCGTCGCTCCACAACCCCGCCGTACACCCGAGCTCCGTAACTGCTCGGATGCCAATCGTAGGGGACGTTGTACCACTTCTGAAGCTCGTCCTTGCCGGCACCCAGCGGCAGGTACTGCAGCATGTTCTGCACAGCGATCCCGTGATCTCTTCGCATGAATTCTGCGCCGAGCCGGAGGGGTTCCCGTGCCAGGCATTCTTGCAAAGTCGGGTGATAGATGAGCATCAGCGCCGATTGCTGGGACGCGATCTCGCGGACAGCCCGGTCGCTGGCAGCCAGGGCTTCCTCCGCGCTGGCATAGAGGGGAAGAGATGAGAGAGGGAGAGATGCTCCCTGAATTCTGAATTCGGACTGGCCCAAAAAGCGGCCCTTCAGAAGCATCCGTAGAAACTCCGGTGTGGGAGAGAACCAGGGCAAACGCGAGACTTGCAGGCGAAGCATTTTTCGCTTGATGCGCAAAATCTTCTCGGTCGCCCCCGGCGCGTCTGAATTGACCACGAACGACTGAGCGTTCAGACAGTCTTTGTTTTCCATTTCCGCCGGGAGGCTGGAACAGGCAATCATCACCTGATCACCATCCCCGATCGTCACTGTCCTCCGGTACATAAACCGCCGCAGGATGTCGTTCCAGATGAAGTTGACGATGACAATATCGGGGTGAAACGGCTTTACCTTGTTTTCGTAGACGCTCGGCCATTGCGCGAGGCCGGTGCCATCCAGACCAAAATTGATGACCTTGAAGAACTGCTTTCCGATGCTTTTCTTGAGCGCCTCATCGCGGTTGAGTGCCCGCTCCAGTTCCGTGGGCCACGCGACATCGGAAGTCGGCGTTGCCGAAAAGGAGTCCCCGATGACCGCGATCCTGAACTCGCCATCACGTCTTTCAACTACGTCGTCTTCCAGGGCAATATGCCCATAGTTGTTGGTATGCAGCGTGTTGACGCGTTGGAAGTCGTTTCTTTCCCCATACAGCTTGAAATGCAGGGTTGCGTTGGGAGCATAAGAGTAGCCCGTTTTCTCATCAAGGAGATAGAGCGGCGCTTCTGTTGTCGAGAAGACGTAGTGTGTGTACGCGTCCGGGTTTCTTGTTAATTCCCAATCAAGGTGAATGCGAAAGCCGGCTTCCAAGGCCAAACAAAACCCGAGCGCGACAGCGAGCGCCGGCCATACTGTCTTGAGCCGCGAAGTCTTCCCCTGATTTGTTCCCCCTGGGTTCTTCATACCTGCACCCTTATCAAAGTTGGATAGCTCTTGACTCGAATTTTCCCGATCAATGTGTCGCCGCCGCGGACCGTGAACTGCAATTCCTGTTCAGTGCCATTCATGATGTCGATGCCCCAGGCTTGGCTTGCTGCGGTTCCTGAAAGCGTCAAGTCGTGCGTTTCTTCTGAAATCTCGTTGGGCTTGTTCGCCGCAGCGTCGGCCAGCCAGGCCGCTACCAGCTTTTCGTTTGGGCCGCGTTGAAATGTAAAGCTGAGCAGGCGCTCTTCACGCTCGAACCTGGCAGGGAAGACGGCCGCGTGAAATTCATCGAGCACGGTCGCAAGATTGCGCCAGACGTAATACATGACCGATGGTTGAACAGGAGTAGCGACCTCGCTGGGCCACGCAATGCGGCAGTTCGAGTCAGCAGTCGCGTGCCCCGTGAAATGAAGAATCTGGGTATTGGCAACAACATCGAGACCGCCGTGGGCGACGGCGGAAATCGCTGAGACAACGCCATGCTGTAGCTCGGAAAGCGGCGTTCTGGGCGGGTATGTGAAGAAATGGTAGAGTTCGCTCGCGTAATATTGCCCGGAAAAACCGAGGTCCGCGCATTGGCTTTTGAATTCGCGCACCGCGTCGCTGTAGGCGTGATCGGGAGGGTTGTAGGGATGCCAGCCGAGGCCATCGATTTTCGAAGCCCATCCCGGCGCGATCGGATTGCGGGTCTGCGGGCCGTAGATATAATCCCATCCAGCCGGAGTGCTTCCTTCCGAGCCAAGAAACTCACCGCCAGTGATTTCTGAAGCTTGCAGATTCCGCAACGAAAATCCCGAAAATGCCTGATTCGCTCCGGTCAACTGAGCCAGGCCCACGCTGCCGGCGCGGTCGAATGTAGAAGTCAGCCTGCGGTGCAGAGTCTCCGTGCGGTTGCCGTCTGAGACTTCCAGACTCACGTCATTTCCTTCCGCGCGGACTTTGAGACTGAAGTTTTGACTAAGGTCGGCATCAAGGCTCTTCCAGGAAATCGTGGATTTGTTCCATGATTTTCCTTGACGCTCCGCGATGAAAAGCGTGTAACGTCCCAGCCCTGGCCAGCAGGTTCCGTATCCAGCCAAAACAAAGCTCTCCGGGCCAGTGCAGCGCAGGACGATGCCGAACCGGCCGCGATTCAGCGCCTTCACCCTGATCTCCGCGTCCCGAACTCTGGTGTTATGCAGGATTGCGAGAGTGGAACTCTCCAGCGATTTGAAACTGCCGCCGTTGGCGCGGAACGTCCCATCTTTTATTCCCGCTTTCCGTTCCTGGCCGAGAAGGGTCAGAAGGAAATCAGGAGCGAAAAGGTCGGGGCTGGCAGGCATGATGCGCGCGTCAGGATCGATGCGCTTTACGACTTCATAACTCTCGGCGAATATTCGCATGTAGCGTTCCGCCAAATCGTCATCCCATCCGCAACCGGTAAATTCGTTTCCGACCTCATACACGTAAACGCGTCCTTTCAGATGGCGGACGATAAACTCCACGTAGCGCAAGTAGGCGGCCAGCATTTCTGGATTGTCGTCGGCAGTGCCCTCCATCGAGCCACCCAGGGTGCCGTCCGTGAATCGGTGGATCCGTGCTTCTGCCCAGTTGGCCTTTGCGTAGCCGGGTTGGTAAAGCGGATTGCCATAAATGTCCAGACCCCAGATAAGCTTTACGCCACAACGCTGCAAATCCGTCAGCCAAGCGTCCAGATCGGGATCAAATTCATATTTTCCCTTTTCGCGCTCGGTGTACTGCCAATCGTAGGCCCCGGCTTCAGCTCCGGCGATTCGCAGCCAGGTCAGCCCCGCGTCGTAGTGCAGCGGAGCCCACAATTCCGCCTGTGTCAGGCGATTGTCCGCGTGTCCAAAGTAGGTGGAGGAAACGGTTACACCGGCGCCACGGGAGACCAACGCCAGATTGTCGCCCGATGCGTCTTTCACCTCCACGGCAACGATCGAAAAAAACGTAACCGGGCCCGCGGAAGATGGCGTGTTGATCCTTGTCTGGAAGTTATTTCCAATAATCCAGACCTGTTTTACCGGGCGTGGGGCAAATTTGATCGTGAGCCCTTCCTGAACACTGGTATCGACATTCTGGTTCGAATAGACCGTATCCCAGTGCCATGCGTCGCGGCTTACCTTGACCTCCAGGTCCGTAGGCAAGGCCCGGCCGAAAGCGGAGCCGGGGTAAAACTTGTCGCCGCATACGATAGCGATCGAAGCGACGCTAGCTTCCATGGGAAGATCGATGCGAATCCACTCTGGGTGCGCGTCGGGAGCCAGGCATCCGAAACTGCACCAGACCGTACTCGGATCGCCATCGATCAAGTGGATTGGAAGCGTGGGATGGCTGTCGTTCTTCCGCGTACGAGGGACCTGAGCCGTATTCGATCCCAGCAGGTTGCTCTTGATCTCCCACGACTTCTTGAGCGGAATTTTTGTTCGTGGCCGGCTGTTTCCTTCCTGCAACTCGCTGAGAGGAAATAAGTCAGGAGATGTGCCGTAGATGTACATCATGTAGTCAAAGCCGTAGACCGGGTAGCCCTGGCTTATTGCCTCAACCGAAGCGTACTCCGTGATGTTCGGGATGGTCCCGGCGGAGAGCGGCTTCACAGTTGCTACCGGTGCAGCTGGAGGCTCGACTTGAGAAGCTGCCCGCGGCGCCCCCGCTTCCGCCGCCAGCGTAGCCGGCAATCCCAGGAAACCCAGTGCTCTGGCCTTTGCTAATGCTCCGAACTGGGCGGTTCTCAGAAGGAACTTACGACGATCCGTAGTCATTCTTAGCGCAGCCTTTGTTCTGAGTGTGGGCGAGTCGTGATTTGCGGAACCCGGCCGGGTTCGGGTTATCTGGTGAACAAAAAGAACCGCCTTGAGTCATTACCTCAAGGCGGTTCGTGAGTGACGGGGGTTTGCCCAAACGTCTAGAACACAATCTTCCCTGAGAGTTGGATTGATCGTGGCGCGGTTACTCCGGTAAATTTCCCAAAGGCCGAGGTGTTGTTGATGTCTGTCCCCAATCCAGTCCACGTATGGCGGTTGAAGGCATTGAAGAAGTTTGCCGAGATCTTCACCTGTTTGCTTTCCGTCAAGTGGAAGCCCTTGGTGAGAGAAATGTTCTCGGTGGCGTAGCCGCAACCCCGGAAGTTCGGGAGCACAGCAATGTTGCCCAAGGTGAACGGAGCGGGGGTTGCGAAAGCATTGGCGTTCAAATACGGGGCGGATACTCCGGGCGTGTAATTGCCGCAACTGACCCCGTTTCCGAAGGGCTGCCCCGCAACCCGCAACGGCTCAATATAGGTGATGCCAGGGACGCTTGCTTCGGTGGTTACAGAAATGACCGTTCCGCCTTGATACGTATTGACGCCTCCAATATTCCAACCCCCTATCAACTGGTCAATGAAACCACCTTGATTCAGGAAGCGTCTGCCGCGGCCGAAGGGAAGGTCGTACGCATAGGTGGCCGTCACGACCCAAGGGATGTCGATTGGAGACAAAGCTTTCCGGGTATTGTATTGATTCGCTTGAAAGAAACCAGAGGCAAGCTGCTTGGAAATCGTACTGTCAATCAAGAACGATAGTCCGTTTCCAAAGCGCTTTTGAACAGAAAGATTAGCCCCGTTGTACTCTGAGAATCCGGCCGTGTTGGTACCTTGGCCGATATACGTATACTGCGGATACGGCAAAAGGGCTTGGGCTACCGTACCGTTAAACCCCGGATAGGGTACAGGTATGCCGGCCGCTACGGCTGCTGGTGAGTTGATGTTCGCCAGCAGGAGATTGCCGTAGGAGAGATACTTGGGGTCGAGTTGGTTGCCTGGGAAACCCCCAAGGTTGTAGGGCGCATAGAAGAACGCGTTCTGCAGGGGTAAACCGTGGGTCAGTCTCCCTATGTATTCGGCCTTGCCCGTCATTCCCCAGGGCAAAGCTTTCTCGATGCTTAGACCAAAGGACTGAGTACGGCCAGCTTGATTGTTCTTATAGTCGATTTGTTCCACTGCGCTGCCGTTTAACAGCGAGGGATTGAAGTTCGGCACAACAGGTTTGAAGGCCGGAGGGTAGCCGTAGGTCTGCCAGTTGAAATAAGGAGTTACGCCGCCGTCGGTGCTCGAAACGGTTGTCTGAGCGAACTGACCGTAGAATTGGGCATTGGTTCCTTGATTGAAACTGGCGAACGTCGGCGTGTCGATGAGGCCGTAGTAGGCGCGGACTACGAAGGTTGGCGTAATCGCGTACGCGAGCCCTAACCTCGGCTCCCACAGATTGTAATTCGGCGCGATTAGAGCCGTATGCCCATTGTGTCCGGGTCCGCTGCCCCAGAATGTCAAGGCTCCTAACAGGTTTCCGGCAGCGGGATTGGGAATGGTTGGATCGAAAGCACCATAAGAGTTGTGATCTTCGACGGGCCCGATTGCTGCCGACCAGCGGATGCCGTAGTTGATCGTTAGCTTGGGAGTGGCTCGCCACTGGTCCAGGGCATAAAGAGAAAAGCCTTTGCCCACGTGGTGCAGGTCCTCGGGCGTGTTTAAGGTTGCACTGGCGACATTTCCGGTAAGGAAGCTGGCGAAGCCCCAACCGGTTTGCGCAAACCCCGACAAACTGGTGCTGAGGTTCGAGAAGTTATACGCGCCCGCGGTAAAGCCAGTGAGATAGTAGTCTGCGATGCTGGAGCGGATGTAATCCGACCCGAACTTGAGCGAGTGTGTGCCCTTCACCCACGCCAGAAAGCCGCCGATGGATGGCAGGACGTATTGCGGGTTGCTGTAGCCGAGATACTTCAGACCAAAACCAGTCGTGTTGGTAATCGATACCATCGGGAGATTCGGAGTGTAAACGCCAGTCAGCCCTGCCGCCTGGCCTGCGGTTGCCGACGCCCCACTCGTCGATAGCTTGCTTCCGACGTAAGAGGCACTGAAGTTTACATTAAACAGAAGGTTTGGACGTAAGGTTCCGGTGAAAACAGCTCGCGGACGATACTGATGCGCGGGTCCAAGCTGGGAAACGGTGAGGATTGGGCCCCAGTTGTTCGTTCCCGAGCCCTGAGTGTAGTACGGCGCTGCATCGAGCATGCCCATGAGCTGGTACTTTGAGCCAAATTGCTGATCGATCTTGAACGAAAACTTGTCGATACTCAGCGGGGAGGGAACCTGGTTTCCAATCCAGTTGTTTTGAGTTCCAGATTGTGTGGGCGCCGGATAGGCATTCGCAAAGTATTGTGAGATCGAGCTAAACTGGGCCGGGCAGATGGTGTTCAAGACCCCATTACACATATAGGGATCGCGTACGACGGCCCCATTGCCGAGCGTCCTGGTAGTTGTTGGATCATAAATTTCATGCGAATACACCGGCCTGCCAAGAGCATCGGTTCCAATTTGCGCGCCTAGGATCTGGCTGAAATCGCCGCTCACCATCTGTGGAGTTGGAACAGTTGCGACTTGACCGGTTGCAATGTGGGAAAAGCGGAAGAAGTCCACCGTGCCGAAAAAGAATGTCTTGTCTTTGCGGATCGGTCCCCCAATCATGCCGCCCCATTCATTCTGATGATCAGGCGCCACCGTCGTAGAGAGCCGGCTTCTGGCGTCGAACGAGGTGTTCTGGCCGTACCACCAGGCGGTTCCGTGGTATCTGTTTGTGCCGGACTTGGTAACGAATGCGACTGCCACGCCGTTGTCCCAACCCTGCTGGGCGTTAAAGTTCGATGCCAAGCGGAATTCCTGAATGGCGTCGGGTGGAAGCGACGAGAAATCAGCGACCGTGGTGAATAGTCGGTAGGCGGCGTTCACACCATCGATCGTGTAGCCGACATTGTTCTGATTGCCACCAAAGGGACTGGAGCCTTGGATGGACGAATTAGCAAAATTGGCCGCCTGATTTCCGCCCGCGGAAACGCCGCCGGAGCCTGGTTTCGTATTAACGCCAGAAAGAGTGGTTAAGAATGACAGGGCGGCCCGGGGGTTGCCGCCCATGGCGACGGGGAGAGCCGTCAACTGCTCCGTGGACATGGTGGTACCCATGTCGGAATTAGTCGTGTCAACACGTTCGGTCTCGGCCGACACGCTGATGTTCTCAGTCACCGCACCTACGGCGAGATTGACATCGAACGTCAGGGTCTGACCGGCGACCATGCGAACGTTATCGATGATGCTGCTCTTGAAGCCCGGATTGCTGATCTTCAGGTTGACCAGGCCGACCGGAAGATTCGGCAGAAAGTACAGTCCGACGCTGTTCGTCCGCGTCGTCGTCGACACCCCGGTCGCTTCGACCGTAGCCGTAACCGTGGCGCCGTCGAGCACAGAACCGCTGGGGTCTTTTACGGTGCCTGTTATGCCGCCACTATTCTGTTGTTGTGCGTACGATGGAACGGTAGTGACAACCGCACACATACAAGCAAGCGCCAGGAAACTGCATGTTAGCAACGACCAGTGATGTTTCATCGGGTTTAGGCCTCGCAATCGAAAGTGACTTGGCATACTGTATACACCATTTCAAACCGAAAAGCACCTCGGCATTGGCGCCGCAATGGATTCCCACGTAAGCGCCGATGACTGGGTATCAAAGCTCTTCTCTGGGGCGAACGCACCTCAATCAATTACTTCTCGACGGAACCTGGCCGACTCGCCAGACTCGCCGCAAACTGTGTACTGTATGCACTCGCACCATGATCGGGGACTTTTATAACTTCTGGCGACGTTTGTCAAATCTTTTTTTTTTGATCGGGACTATGGCTCAACTCGGCGCTTACAAATTTTCCTCAGTTTTGCTCGGCAAACGATAGACAGACCGGCGCAATTGCCGTTCCCGTTATCGCGGTCGGTCTCAGCCGGCCGGTCCTCACGTCCACTCTGAAGACCACGATCTTGTCCGAGTCTTGGTCACCCACCAGCATAACCCTCCCCGACGGATCAAACACAAAATTGCGCGGCGTTTTTCCTTCGGTGGATACATCCTGTATCGGTTTGAGCGTACCCTCACGAGCATCCGCCTCGAATACCCCGATGCTGTCGTGACCGCGGTTCGATACATACACGAACCTCCCCGAGGGGCTGACCTGCACTTCCGCGCCGGTGTTTTCGCCTGCGAAATGGGGTGGCAGCGTCGAAATCGTTTGCAGCAGACGGAATGTTCCTTTGCCGGCGTCAAAGGCATAAGTGGAAACGGTTGACTTCAGCTCGTTCACCACGTAAGCAAATTGCCCGTCGCGTGAAAACGCCAGATGCCTCGGACCGGAGCCTGGGGGCGCTTCGGCATACGCTGGAGAATTTGCTGCTAACGTACCCGTTTCGTGGTCGAAGCGGTATACGAAAAGCTTGTCCAGGCCCAGATCCACCACGACGGCGAAACGATTGTCGGGCGACAGGACGACTGAATGCGGATGCGGACTCTCCTGGCGTTGCGGATTCACTCCGGTGCCGCTCTCCTGCACCTTGCCGGCAGGCAGCCCCAAGGAGCCGTCGGCTTGGATCGGAATGCTCATCACGCCGCCGTAGTAGCTGGCCACGAGCACAAATTTTCCATTGCGGCTCACGGTGATGTACGCCGGATTCGCACCAAACGCCGGGACCTGATTCAGCAATTCCAGCTTGCCGGTTTTGCGGTCGATCCGAAATGACGTTACTCCCCCGGTTTTTTGTCCCCTGAACTCACCCACTTCGTTCGTCGAATACAGAAATTGCTGGTCGGGACGTACTGCCAGAAACCCGGGGTTCTCCGTCGCCGCAGCCAGACCCATCATTTTCAGGGCACCCGTCTTGGCGTCGAAGCTGCCGACATAAAGCCTCTTGCTGGGAGCCCCGCTATAAGCCGCCGTGCCTACGTAGACCCAGTATTTTTCGCTCCGGGACATGGCGGCGCCGGATGGCGTCTGGGTTTGCGCGGAGATGGCTGAGACCACCAAAATCACCCCAATTGCTCTGGCGAGGAACATCCGTACCTCTTTCGCCTTAACGGGCTTTGCGAAGGCTTGGACAAACGCTTCTTGACAGTCAAAATTAGAATACTGTATACAGTTTAACCCAGTAGTCAAGCGCTTGTATATCGCCGCGGACGGATTCGCTGCCACGGAGGTTAAACGGGATGAAAACATGCCACTGGCTGTGCCTCGGATTCCTATTGCTGGCTCAAACGCTCTGTGCGCAACAACTTGACGACACCACGCGATGGGCCACTATCGCCCAAAACGAAGGCCATGTTGCCTTCGACGTGGTCTACGGCGAAGCGAACAACGTCAAGCTCCGCCTCGACGTGATTACCGTCGGGCCTGCTTCGGTGCCGAAACCGACCTTGATTTACTTCCACGGAGGCGGCTGGCTGGAGGGCACCAAGGAAAGTACGCTCCTGTATATGCTCCCCTATCTTGCCCTCGGCATGAATGCGGTAAACGTCGAATACCGCATGGCGCCTGAGTCACTGGCGCCGGCGGCAGTGGAAGACAGCCGTTGCGCCCTGCACTGGGTCTACGACCACGCTGCGCAGTATGGTTTCGACACCTCGAAGATCGTCGTCTCCGGTCATTCGGCCGGCGGCCATCTGGCCTTAATGACCGGCCTCTTGAAACCCGGCGACGGCTTCGACAACAGCTGCCACAGGCTTTCCGACGAATGGCGCGAGAGCACGATTCGCGACGTCAAGGTTGCGGCGATCATTAACTTCTTCGGCCCGACCGATCTGGTGAAACTCGTCGAAGGACCAACAGTCAGGAATTTTGCGGTGCGATGGTTCGGAAGCCTGCCCGACCGCCAGGAGTTGGCTAAACGCGTCTCACCGGTCACCTACGCGAGAGCGGGCGCACCTCCCGTACTAACGATCATGGGCGACAAGGATCCGATTCTGCCTTATGCCCAAGGGCTCGAGTTGCGCGACGCTCTCGACAAAGCCGGAGTGCCCAATCAACTGCTGACGATCCAGGGTGCGGGCCATGGCAGTACCACTCCCTTCGCCTGGAACCGTGAGCAGTTCCTGCAGGCGCAAGAGGCCGTGGTGGCGTTCTTGAAGAAGTATCAGATCATCGGAACCGGCGCACACTGAGGCCACAGCGGACACAAGCTCGAAGCGAGCTTTGAAGGTATCTTCTGAATGTACTGTTTGTCGGTGTGTGCGGACACGGTGTTTCTCGACTTGCCGTTCATCGAACGCGCGAAGAAGATTGCCGCTTGCGGTTTTCTCGTCGAATTCTGGAATTGGGCCGGACGCGACATCGATGCGTTATCGCAGGATACGAACATCCGCATCAGCGCCTTCACGGGATACACCAAAGGCAGCATGCTGCACCCGGATGGGGTTCAGGATTTCCTCTCCGGAATTCAGAAGAGCTTGAAAGTCGCCAAGCAGCTTCGCTGCAATTCTCTGTTTCTCTCGCCGGGCGAGTTAGACAGCCGCGGCCAGGTGGCGCATAAGATCGCAGACCATCCGGCCACGAGATGGATTACCGCTTACAAGACGCTCTGCCGGGTGGCGGAGTTGGCGGAGAAGGAAGACGTCGTTTACAACCTGGAGCACCTGAACACGAAGGTCGACCATCCTGGTTTCGCATTTTCGCGCGTAGAAGATGCGATGAGCCTGCTGGAGCAAGTCGGCAGCCCCCGTATCAAGCTGCTGCTCGACGTGTATCACGCGCAGATTGAGCAAGGTAATTTGGTCGAAATTATCCGCAACTGCCAGGGACATATCGGCCACGTGCACATCGCAGACGTGCCTGGCCGGCACGAACCCGGCACCGGCGAAATCAACTACGACCGTATTGCCAGTACGTTCCGTGAAATTGCATACGATGGCGTAATCGGTCTGGAAGCGTATCCGCGGGCCGGCGACATGGAAGCGATGCAGCGATTTCGCGAGGTGTTTGCGTGAGCCTCAAGCTGAGCGGAAAAGTCGCGATCGTGACCGGGTCCAGTGGCGGGATCGGCCGGGGGCTGGCGATTGGTCTGGCCGCAAGTGGAGCGCATGTTGCCGTGAATTTCAAAACCAACCGCAACGGCGCGGAAGAGACGCTGGCCGCGATACGAGCGGCGGGCGGCGAAGGCGAACTGTTTCAGGCCGACATTGGCGTTAAGCGCGAGTTCGAGAGCATGATCGATTCTGTTGTCAACAAGTTCGGCGGGCTGGACATTCTGGTCAATAACGCTGCCCGAACCCGCTTTGGGCCTCTGTCACAAGTCACTGAGGACGATTTTGTCGATGTGGTTGATACCAACCTTCGCGGTCCTCTGTTCGGTTCGGCGGCGGCGGCGCGGCACATGGCCCGACGCGGAGGCGGATCGATTATCAACATCAGCTCTTGCGCGGCTCGCGCAATGGTGCCATTTCACGCCGTGTACACCATGGCTAAAGGCGGACTGGAGGCCCTGACCCGGCAACTGGCCCTGGATCTCGCGCCTGCCATCCGCGTCAATGCCATCTCGCCGGGCCCTACCAGCACGGAGCGGAACCGAGAGTACGATCTCGAATACGACGACAAATGGAAATGCGTGATTCCAGCCGGCCGTGTCGGTCGTGTGGAAGACTACGTCGGCGCCTGCGTCTTTCTGGCCGGCGACGATTCGGCTTTCGTTACCGGGCAGATCATCGGCGTCGATGGTGGATGGACGATTAGGGGTTACCCGCCAGATTTGTCCAAGTCCGATTTTTCCAAGGACCGGCAACGAGGATGAACACGCCCTCGAACAGGAGCATTCATGGGAATTAATGTGAAAGTTGGTACCGCACCCGATAACTGGGGCGTTTGGTTTCCCAGCGATCCCAAGCAGACCCCGTGGACCCGTTTCCTTGCCGAAGTGGCCAAGGCGGGTTATCCGTGGATCGAGTTGGGACCTCCGGGTTACTTGCCTCAGAACCTGCGCATTCTCGGCGATCACCTCAAGCGCAACGGACTGCATGTAACCACCGGCTTCGTGATGCACCACCTGGAAGATCCTGCGCTCTGGCCGACCATCGAATCCGAGATCCACAGCGTGGGAACGGTGCTGCAACAACTGGGTGCGCCGTTTCTGCTGTTGATCGACGACACTTACACAGATTTATTCACCGGGGAAGTCACGCGCCCGGCGACGCTGACTGACGACGAATGGAAGCGTCTGATTGACGCGACCCACCGGGTCGCGAGGCTGGCTCGCGACACCTACGGCTTGACCGTCGTCTTTCACCCGCATACGGAGACGCATGTGGAATTCGAGCCGCAGATCGAACGCTTCCTTCAAGACACCGATCCGGGACTGGTTTCGCTTTGTCTCGATACCGGCCATCACGCCTATCGCGGTGGCGATCCGGTCGAGTTCATGCGCAAGCACCATGCCCGCATACCTTATCTGCACCTGAAGAGTGTCGACCGCGACATCCAGACGACAGGTGGACGCGGAGCGCATCCCCTTTGCTAAGGCAGTTGCCATGGGAATTTTCTGCGAACCCTCGCGCGGCGCGGTCAATTTTGAGGCGTTTCGGGATGTGCTGGACAGCGTAAATTATCAGGGATGGGCGATTGTGGAGCAGGACATGTATCCGGCGCCATTCGATAAGCCGCTCCCGATCGCGAAACGTACCCGCGCCTATCTCAAACAAATCGGCATCGGCTAACGCCGGAGTTCAGGAGGTCGTTCTGCAAAACATAGACGTACTTAGAGAGAAGTTGCGCGACGGCAAGCCTTGTGTGGGAGCCGCCGTAACCTTCGGCGACGCCACGGTCACGGAAGCACTGTGCAACTATCTGGATTTTATCTGGGTAGACATGGAGCACGTGCCGTATTCCCTGGAAACCGTCCAGGCGCACATCATGGCGACCAAGGGAAGCGAGACAGTCCCGATCGTGCGCGTAGCTTACAACGATCCCAACATTATTAAGCCGGTGCTGGACATCGGCGCAGCGGGAGTGATTGCGCCCATGGTGTGCACGGCGGAAGAAGCGGCGCGACTGGTTTCCGCTTGCCTCTATCCTCCGCAGGGGATTCGCGGCTTCGGGCCGCGGCGGCCGTCGAATTACGGCCTGTGGATGACCCCTGAGTTCTGCCAAAAAGCGAACGCGTCCATCTTCCCCATCGCGCAGATCGAGCACGCGACGGCGGTGAAGAACGTCGATGCGATCCTTGCTACGCCGGGACTTGCGGCGGTGATGATCGGACCATTCGATTTGTCGGGCTCCATGGGCTATCCGGCGCAACCGAATCACCCCAAGGTGCTGGAGGCGATTGATCACGTGATCGAACGGGCGAATCAGGCCAAGGTTGTGGTCGGGATGGGAGTCACCGACGATCCAGATTCGCTGCGCCGGTGGATTGACAAGGGCGTGAAGATGCTCTTCATTCCGCCGGACTACATGCTGATGCTGAAGGCGGCGCGGGAGTATGTCGAGGTGATTCGGGGGCAGGAAAAGTAGCGGGCGGCATAGTCAACTTGGCGGTTCGTAAGCCTAGGACGGAGCGCTCTTGGGTGACCACCAGCTCGCGATCTCTTCCAGGGTCTTGCCCTTCGTCTCCGGGATCATCTTCCAGCAGAAGAAAAATGTCGCGGCGCACACAGCGGCAAAGACCCAGAATACGCCTGCGGTCGAGCCGAAGCGGCGTTCGAAAAACGCATTCATAATGGGAAAAGAGAAACTGGCAATAAAGTCGGCAATCCACAAAGCTGTGGCCGCCACCGACATTCCGAGGGCGCGCACCTGATTGGGGAAAAGCTCCGCCATAAGCAGCCAGCTCACCGGGGCGAGGCTGACCGCGTAGAACGCGACGGCGAACATCATGGTTAAAGGAACGACCAGCCCGGTCAGGTGCAGCTGAAAGAAGATGCCCATGCCGACCAGGCCAACGGCCATGCCTGCCGATCCGACGAGCAACAATGGTTTGCGACCGACGCGGTCGACGAGCCAGATTGCCACCAGCGTGCACAGCAGGTTCCAACTGCCCATCAGCAGGCTGACGAAGATTGCTTTGGAGGCCTGCGGGAATCCGGCCCTCTGCATGATGGTGGGAGCGTAGAACAGGAGAATGGTGACGCCGTCGAACTGGGTCAGGACCGCGATGATCATCGCGATAAGAAGGGCGATGCGGATGCCGGGCTTGAGCAGATCACGCACCGTGGGCTTGAGAACGCCAAGACTCTCGCGTACAGCCTGCACTTCGGACTGAGCTTCTTCTTCCGTCGCGATTCTGCGGAGAGCTGACAATGCTTCCTGTTGCCGGCCCAGTTGAATCAGCCAGCGCGGGCTCTCTGGCACAAAGAAAAGCGCGACCAGGAAGATCACTGCAGGGACGGCGGTGGAGGCAAACATCAAGCGCCAGTTGCCGGAGAAGGATAACGAATACGTTACGACGTAGGAGATGAGCGCGCCGACGACGTTGGAGAGCTGCGTGATCAGCACCAACCGGCCACGAATCGCAGCCGGTGCGATCTCCGCGATGTACATGGGGGAGACGATGCAGGCAGTCCCGACTCCGAATCCCCCGAGGATTCGAAAAACATTGAACTGAGTGATGGTGTGCGGCAGAGCCGTGCCAATGGCGGACACGGCAAAAATCCCGGCGGCCGTAATCAGCGTTTTCTTGCGGCCGAACCTGTCGGCCAGCCATCCGCCCAGGGCTGGGCTGAAGAAGCACGCGCCGATGGCGCTGGTCATCGAAAATCCAACCTGTGCCGGCGTGAGCTGGAAGTGCCGACTCAGGAAGAGGATGGCGCCGGACATGATGATGATGTCGTAGGTGAGCAGAAATCCACCTACGGCGGCAATGACGGTGATGAGATAGAGGTATGCCTTCGAGAAGGGAGGGGGCTGGCCAGACGCAAGAGGGTTCATTTCAATCGGTGACGCGCAGGTTCAGTCGCTGCACTGCCTCCGGCATACGGTCGCGAACCCGTTTTTTCATGAGGTGATAGCCGACCGCAACGGGATCGACCCAGGCGGCGCAGTAGCCTCCCATGAACCCGACGCGGGCGCGATCATTGGAAGTATTGGCGGCGAAGCCATGCCAGAGCGCCTGGTGATAGAAGATCGCCGATCCGGCCGCGCCTTCTACGGGTATAGCGTATTGACGCCCATCTTCGGGACCGCCGTAGCGCGGAGACAGATGGCTGAATGGGATATAGGCGGTCGGGCCCATGTCGGCTCTCAAGTCGTTCAGCATCCATGAAAACGCAAGCACGAAGCTATTGTTGGGTACCGGGAGTCCCCATTCGGCAAAGCGCGCGAGCGGAGCACTGGGATGCATGGGTCCGGCGGAGGCTCCGGGCTTTTTCCAGCGAGCGCCCGGTTCCGTGAGTTGCACACCCTTGCCCAAAACGTGTTCGGCGATTTCGACGCACACCGGATGGGCAAGTATTTTGGCGAATACCGGATAGTCGGATTCCGGCAGCAGATCCATGATGTTCGACAGGTGCTGATCGGCTTTGCCTGCTTCCGGCTGCTGCTTCATGATTCTAACGACGGCGTTGGCGGCTAGTTCTGCGTCGGAGCGGGAAAGAAGGCCCGGGACCAGAACAAAGCCGTAGGTGTCCAAGTCGCGCTTGAAGCCGGCGAGGGCACTGGCATCGTAGGTGGGAACGCTGTCTTCTTCTCTGCCGGCGGTAGTGTTAAATGCGGGCATGTTGTTGCTCCATGATTTTGTGGCCAAAGTTGCGCAGGCGCTCAGTAGCTGAAGAAACCGGCGGCGTCTCATCGTCTCATCCCCGCGCCAAACCTATTGTCTGCAAGTACTCCAACGATTTGCGAACCCGCCGGAAATATCCGTCGCGGTTCAAGTCTTCGCCGGCCAGGCCTTCGATTTCCAGACTGTACGGGCCCTGGAAGTCGGCAGAATTCAGTGTCGCCAGAATTTTCGGAAAATTCACCCGGCCATCGCCGAGAGCGCAAAACTTCCATTCTTCCCGGCCGCCCTGTGTGTCCTTGAGATGCACGTGCACGACCCGGTCGGCGATTTCGGCGATGTCATCGGCGGGATCGACACCGTCGTTGTAATAAAGAATGTTGCCGGTGTCGTAGTTGAAGCCGACGTTGGGATGCGCCACCTCGTCGAGGAATTGCCGTGCCAGACGGCCCGTGCGCGTCGGTCCGGCGTGAGTCTCCAGAGCCAATTTGACACCGCGATCGGAAGCGTAGTCCGCCAGCTCGCGAAGGGCAGCGATGACTTTGGATCGGGTTTCGCCCGGATCGGAGTCTTCGGTCGAGTCGGTAATGACGTAGTGACAACCCAGGGCCTGGGCGAAGTCGATCCTTCGCCGCAGCGCTTCAATCTCGCGGGAATCGTCGAGATGGCACATCGCAGTGACGGTGATCGGCTGCAAGCCGAGGCCGTGCAAGCGATCGCGAAAAGCTTCGATATCGGAGTCGTCCATGGCTTCGGGAGCAAAGGTGGTGAGGCCGTGCTTTGGTCCCATGGATGGAGCGAGAGCGGGGACCTCGACATAGCGAAGGCCGGCGCGCGAGAGATAGTCGTATGCCACCCAGGGATCGCAGCCCGAGAAACAGAACGGGCTGGCGGCGATGATCGGTTGCTTGATAGCACTCGCGCTCATAAGCTTGAATCTCGCCTTCCGGAAAAGCGCCTGCTACTCAGTCGGCGTGAAAGGCAATGGCCGCGCCTTTCCGGGCCGAGTCGTAGGCGGCGTTGAGCCACTCGACGTTGCGTAAACCTTGTCGTCCATCGCAGGGCAGTTTCGTGCCATTGAGCACGTGGTCGACAAAGGCGTCGATCTGCGCCGCGTACATTGAAAGATCGATGTGCGGACGAGAAACGTGTAACTTCGGCTCGTAGCGGCCCCAAGCGCCTTCAATTTTCGAGTACATCTCGGTGGGGAAGGTGCGGGCGTACCCCTCGGTGCCGAAAACTTCGATGGCTCCGTGAGGGCTATTCTGAACATTGTGATGCCATCCGGCTTCTACCGTTACCGTTAAGCCATCATCGAAGTCGTAGATGGCGGTGGCGGTGTCTTCGACTTCGGTGTTAGTGAAGAAGCTGGCGGTTTTCGCCGAAACGATACGGGGACGAAGCTGGTCGTCGAAGAGATAGGAGACCGCGTCGATCAGGTGGATGCCGAGATCGGTGAGCGCGCCACCGCCGACGATGTCCTTCTTGAAGCGCCAACTGTCGACGGGCGGCGAACCTTCGGTAAGAATCGCGTGACAGCGCACCTTGAATATTTTGCCGAGGCGTCCGGAGGCGACGACATCGTGAAGCCAGCGGTAATCCTGATCGCAGCGCCACGGATGAGCGATGGCCAGCGCTTTGCCCGCTTTCTCCGAGGCAGCGAGCATGCGGCGGGCGTCTTCGACGGTGCTCGCCATCGGCTTCTCGCATAACACATGCTTACCCGCAGCGAAAGCGGCATCTGCCACCGGAGCATGCAGATTGTTCGGCACCGCGATAAACACCGCATCGATGCCAGAGTCCGTGACCAGTGCGTGATAGTCCCGGCACGTCTTCGGGATGTTGAACTGCTCTGCCGAGCGGCGAGCAGCCGCTTCGACGACATCGCAGATGGCAACTACTTCGACACGAGGATTGCTCACCATCACTGGCAGATGGTATTCCCGGACGATCACGCCGGCACCCGCAATACCGATGCGAACCTTGTTCACACTCGTCTCCTCTGTGACCACGAGCTAAGGCAGCACGTGCTGATAATTCGCCGGATAAGTCATGGAGCGCCGGAAGCACTCCGCGAAACGGACACCCGCCTGAATGCCGCGAAATGAGGAGCATATCTCCATGAACCCAACCATCGTCATGTCGTAACGGGCCTTCATGAACTCGATCTGGCTGCGATGTTGCGACAGCATCTTTCGCTTTATATCCATCGTCGAAGTGATGTCGACGTAATCCTGCGGCTGGAAGTTGATTCCAGCCAAGGTATCCATGAAATAGAGATCGGGAATCTTCGGCCACGCAGGATGCTCGGTCTTGATTGTGCCCGCCGCCGCCATCACCCGGGTATTCCACAAAAGCGCCCCGGTAGTAAGGTGGTCGGGGTGGTAATCGGTCTGGGGATCGTGGGTGATGATGACGTCGGGCCGCGTCTGGCGCACCAAGTCGATGTAGCGAAGCCGCACCGCCTCCGTCTCGTAAAGAAACTCGTCATGATAGTTAAGCCAGATTAGTTCGGCTCCGAGAATGGCGGCCGAAGCGCGCGCTTCCTGTTCGCGCACCCGGGCCGTCTCTTCCATGGGAGCGTCAATCGAACCCGCTTCACCGTTGGTGGAAATGGCGATACATACCTGATCGCCACGTTGGACGTACTTTGCCAGAGTTCCGGCACACTGCAGGTCAATGTCGTCCGGATGTGCGCCGACTGCCAGTATTCGCAATGCTCAATCCTCCCGGCGGGGGCGACGGCACAAAGCAGCACTCGCCGTCGGCACCGCTGCTGCGCCGATTATTTCAAGTACTTCTCCGCAACCTTCCGGAACCGTGCCGCATGTTCTTCTACCGCCGCCAGGTCGTCGTTGATGGTGACACCGAATCCCGAACTCAGACCAGGATCTTTCACGCCGATGCCGATGTTCATGGAGCGGGCGAGAAGCGCGTCGGTCTTCGGTAGCATTCCTTTCCAGTAGCGAACTTCCTTCTGCGATCCGCCATGCAGTTTCTCGCAAACGAACGGGCACTGCACACGCGACACGGTGCGCATCTCGAGCAACTGTTCCATGTTGCTATAGACGTGCCAACCCGCCTTGGAAGCGACTTTCGTTCCCAACTCGCCTGTGATCTTCTCGGCGATTTCGGCGGTGGGCAGAATCACCGTCAGCATGGTCGCGATTTCGCCTGCGGGATCGGTGATTTCGCGGAATTCGATGCCGGGCAGGCCGGCGATGAGTTCCTTGTAACGCTTTTTGTTGCAGCGGAGCTTGGCCAGCATCTTCGGAAGCTTGCGCAACTGTGCGATAAGGATCGCGGCCTGCACTTCGGTGAATCGGAAATCGAGACCAAAGAAGGGCCGGCTGCCGATGTCGACGCCGGTGCGCAGAGGCGAGTGTCCCTGATCGTGGAAGGCGAAGGCGCGGCGGTAGATCTCCTCATCGTTGGTGACCGTCATGCCGCCGTCACCGGAGGTGATGGTTTTGTAGACGTTGAAGCTGCAACCGCCCACGTGTCCGATGGAACCGACCGCCCGGCCTTTGTAGGTTGCGCCGAAAGCTTGCGCGCAATCCTCGATCAGATAGATCTTGTGCTTGTCGGCGATAGCCCTGATCTCGTCCAGCCGCCCCGGATTTCCCATCATGTGAACCAGCATGATCGCCTTGGTGTAGGGCGTGATCTTCGCTTCCACATCGGCGGGATCGAGATTGAAGGTCTTATCGACTTCCGCCAATACAGGAACAGCGTGCGAATAAACGATCGACGAAATGCTGGCGATGAAAGTGTAGCCGGGGACGATGACTTCGTCGCCCGGACCTACGCCGATTCCCGCTAAAGCGCATACCAGGGCGGAAGTTCCGGAGTTGACAGCCACGCCATAGCGGACCTTCAAACAGTCCGCGACTTCCTGCTCGACCTGGTAGACCTTGCCTTTAAAGCGCGGATCGATCTCGTTACCCAATGAAATGCCGTAACGGAAGAGATAGCCGCTCTTGAGAACTTCCATCACCTCTGCGATTTCTTCTTCACCAACCCACTCCATGCCGGGTCCGGGCATTGTTTTATCCTCCCTATTTCTGCGGTTCGAATGTGTTACATCAGCAGGTATTCCAAGAATGCTTTCAAATCTTTCGCGGTTTTCCAGGGGTCCAGTTCCCAATACTTCGGGGCGAGGAGTTCGCACGACCAGCAGCCATCGAAACCGGTGGCGCGCACGGCGTCCACCCACTCCTTCAGCGGAATGCGTCCGCCCCCGGTCCAAACGTTGCGGCCACATTGTTCGTAGGTGCCGCGCTGGCCCCAGGGTTCGAGCGAATCGCAGAAGTGGACACAATAGATCAGGTCTTTGTTCAGCTTGGCGATTTGCTCGGCGGTGGCGCCGCTATCCCAGAGGTGCCAGAAATCGATCACCAGACCGACGTTGTTCTGCTCGGCGGCGTCGATGGTGGCAAGAATGTCCTCGAGCTTGTGCAAGGGCGTCCAGGTCAGAGGCTCGAGGAAGAACTTCACGTTGTGCCGTTCGCCAATTTTGCCGATAGCTTTCAGGTTCTTCGCTGTGAGCTTCCGCAATTCCGACGAACTCTTGCCGGTTAGACCTTGATATTTCCCGTTGGGATCTAACGGTCCCGTCAACAGCTGAACCATCGGGCAGCCGAGCTTTTCCGCTGTAACGCAGATACTTTCGCACTCCTGCAGCAGCGCCTGATATTCGGACGACTCCTGCCGCTCGATGTCTTGCAGGTAGCACATGCCAACCGGCGGCACCTCTTTCAGAAGCGGCAGCAGGCTTTCCAGCGAATATCCCTGGGCAAGATAACGTTTCAACTTAGGGCCGTTGATCTCGATGCCGGCGTGCCCGGTTTCTTTAGCGATGCGGATATCGGTCAGCAGATTGCCGTACATCGTGACCAGGCTTTGGAGTGCGATATACATTTTTACAAGGGTCCCTTTCACTTAAACCGCGTGAACACATTCGTCAATCACGTAGCCCCGCGGCGCGAGGTGCCTAGCGCCGCAATCGCTTACCAGACCAGATGTTGCTCGGGTACAAATCGTTCGACCTTGTTCCAGCTAACCATGCTTCCCCGGTACTTTGTCCGATCGGTGTAAAGTGCGCCATTCTTACCTGGCGGATCGATGGAGATCACCGTATTGCCCCTGAGCACCAGGGTATACGTCTGCGGCCCGATCTTCTCGCGGACGGTGCGCTCGGGCATGGGAAATATCAGCTCTGCCTTATCGCCTCGCACTACTGAACCGATGTTCACGTAGCGACCTTCCCAATGCAACGGTCGTGTTTTGCTATTGATGCTACAGCGTATCGTCGAAGTGCCGCTCGCCACCCACTCCGGGGCACGCACGCGAACGGACCGGCAATCCTTCTTCATTTTTAGGGTGACGTGGCCTTCGTAGGGCACAAGACTGTAGATATCAGCCCAGGGCGAAGCCCGATTCAGTAAGAGATTGACCCTTAACTCGTCGCCATCGTGGTCGACCATGTGCTCCCAGACATAGTAAAGGCCACGCGCGGCGTTCCCGGTGCAGCAGTGCTGCACTCCGAGCCAGGTCGCCCATTCGTTTGGAGCCGCCCAGCCCGACCAGGCGCCGATGTTTTTCTCCGGGACGTGATCGGCGGTCTGGTTGAATTCGACCGTCTTCTTTGGCATTTGAGCCGCCATGCCGTAAAGCCAGGCGGAGCTGGTAAGCTGCGCTTCCGCGAAGTGATTGCGAACCTGGCGGTCGATGTCGTCCCAGTAATCTCCGACGCCGCTCTCGGTGAGTTTTACGGCGACGCCGAGAAGGTCGCCGTTGGTGCAGCTCTCACAGGCCTGGTAACCCGGGATATACCATTCGGGAAACCACCCCACCAATTTCGAAACGCCATATTCCGGCCCCGGATTTGTAGCCCATTGGTAGCTGCGGTTGCAAAATTCGAGCAACTCTTTGTCTCGCGCCACAACCGCATACTCGGTCACGCTTAGCAAGCCGATAGCGTGGCCTTGTCCGTGCCCTCCCAGGGTGAGACCTTCGACGTTGAAGTCGCCCGCGTGGTGCGAATGCCAAACTTTCTTGCCGCGAATCTCCGGATCAAGCAGCCAGCGGCCTTCTTCGTCGAAAATCTGCCCATGCTTGCAAGTGTAATTGACCAGCTTTTTCGCCAGTTGCATGGCCGGGTCATATCCGGTCGCGCGGTAATACTGCGCCAGCGCCTGCACGCCGCGCGTGTTCCACGAAACCCCCCACAGGCTGCCGAGGGGAGGCGGGCTGTTCGGATCGATCTTTGCGTTTGGCTCAAAGGAGCCTGCGGCAAAGTAGCAGAAGTCGTCGCGATGGATCGCGACCGCCGAGAGCCGCTGCACCATCTTCTCGATGGTCGACTTCCACATTGGATCGTTGTCGCGCAGGTAGTAGAGGGTCATGGTTCCAAGGGCGCGCTCGCAGGTGGAGAGGTTCGCGATCTGCGAAACCGAAGCATCCTGGGTGCTAGTACGCGACCCGTCGGCTCGCCAGACCGGATCGACTCCTTCAGCTTTGATTCGGCTCCAAGGACGCCCATTCAGCGGAACGTAGAACAACCCATCCGGGCCGATCGATTTCAGAATCGATGCCATCCACGCCGGATCGACCTCATCGTTGAGTGACGATCCGGTGGCATTACGCAGCAGAGGAAGCGCCTCCATCAGGCCTTCTTGATTTTGCACCCAATCGTTAAAGTCGTGCAGCATGATGGGAGGATTGCGGAATACGTCCGTCAACCAGTAGATTTCGTAGTCGGCGTCGGGATCGGTGATTGACGTCAGAACATGAACTCCGAGCCTGGCTCTTTCGGTGAGATCGAGCGTGTCGGGAACCTGGTCGAGGTAGCGGTCGCCGCGATAGGGAGGAATGGAAATCTTTGGGATTTCCGGGCGGATGTACTGAACCGGCAGCTTGGATGATTCCGCCATCGCGCTCTGCACAGCCGGCGGAAGAGCCATCACTCCACAAGCGAGCAGAGAGTCTTTCAGGAACTCACGCCGATCAATGCTCATTTCGGTCACCTCACCCTTTCACTGTGACGTTCACGTCTTGCCGGATCACCAGCGAATGTCTTGCTCCGGCGCGAAGCGCTCGACCTGCTTCCACGCCACTTCGGACTGATACCTCTTGCGGTCCTGGTATAGCGGGCCGTTCTTGCCCAACGGATCAATTGAGATTACGGTGTTGCCTTTTATGACCATGGTGTAATCCTGGTTGCCGATTCGCTCCTTGATCGTCCGCTCCGTGATCGGGAACCTCATCTCGACCCTGTCGCCGGTTCGAACGGCGCCGATATTGAGATAGCGGCCATCCCAATTTGCTCTTCGGGATGTCTCGTTCACTCTGCAAGTCAGAGCTGGGTCGCCTGACTTCACCCATTCCGGTGCACGGAGTCGGAGGTTGAGAATATCGGCCTTCACCTTCACGTCTACGCGTCCGCTATACGGCAGGTAGCTGTAAACGTCAGCCCACCGCGAGGCGCGATTCATGAGCAGGTTCACGCGAAGGTCCTCACCGGAGCGTTCGATCATGTTCTCCCAAACGTAGTAAATGGCGCGGGTGCAGGTACCGGTGCAGCAATGTCCGATGCCGGATGAAGCCACGCCCAGGGCCCAGTCCGAAGCACTCGCGCCGCCTCCGAAAGCTCCAATGTTCCGTTCGGCAGGATGGTCTGCCGATTCGAAGGGACTGACCGGTTTTGCCGGCTCGCGAGCGGCGAGCTTGTACACCCAGTCGACGCTCGTCAGTTGCTGCTCGAAGAACTGGTTGCGCACCCAGCGATCGACATCGTCCCAGTAATCGCCGGCTCCGAGGCTGCTCAATTTGACGGCCATGCTGACCATGTCTCCGACAATGCAGCCTTCGCAACTCGGATACAGCGGAACGTAAAACTCCGGGAACCAGCCGACGGTGGTCGAAACGCCGTACTCCGCACCGGGGTTGCGCGCCCACTCGAAGGCGCTGCGGGCGAATTGCATCGTGTCTTTGTCGCCTGCGGCATCGGCGTAGTCAATCAGCCCAAGCACCGCAATGCCATGGCCGTGCCCATGGCCACCATAGTTGACGCCTTCTACGGGATATTTCTTACGGATGGAGTTGGGCACCGCGGCGGACTGAAACTCGCCGCGGATCTCGGGATCCATATACCAGCGGCCGTCGGGATAGAAGATCTCACCGTGCGCACGCGTGTAGACCACGAGTTTCTTTGCCAGCTCGCGTGCGGGTTCGTGACCGCTGACCCTGTAATACTGCATCAGTCCCTGCACCAGGCGACTGTTCCACGAGACGCCCCAGGTGCTGCCCAGAGGCATGGTGGCTTTCGCGTCCACCTTGGCGCCCGGAACGAAAGAGCCGGGGGCGAAGTAGCAGTAGTCGCCATGATCGATGGAAAGTTCGGCGAGCCGCTGAATCATCTTGTCGATGGCAGCCTTCCACATCGGGTTCTGGTCGCGGAGATGGTAGATCGTCATGGTGCCGATCATGCGCTGGCACGTGGAAGCATTGGCAGCCTGCGTGACCGAGGGATCGCTGAACTTGGTGGTGGAACGGTCCGTCTTCCAGACGGGATTGATTCCGTCGGCCTGCAATCTGCCCCAAGGTCTTCCGTCAAGCGGAACATAGATCAGTCCATCTGGGCCAATGGATTTCAGCGTCGAGGTCATCCACGCTGGATCGACTTCACTGTTGGACGTGTCGCCGCTGGCATTGCGAAGCAGCGGCAAAGCTTCCATTAAGCCTTCCTGGTTTTGCACCCAGTCGTTGAAGTTGTGCTGCATGGCGACCGGATTGCGGAAGAAACTGCAGGACCAATAGATTTCATAATCGACCGCCGGATCGGTGATGGAGGTGAGTGCGTGCACTCCAAGCTTGGCGCGCTCGGCGACATCGATGGTGTCGGGGACGCGGTCGGTGTAGGACTTTCCGCGGTAGGGCGGGATTTGAAAAACGGGAATGCGGTCGCGGACGTAGCCGATCTTGATGGCCGAGGCGGAATCAGGATTGACAAACACCCGGGCGAAGCTGTTCTGTGTGGCGAGCACGCCCAAGCCGCAGCAGGATTTCGTGATGAATTGCCGACGGTTCAACAGATTTCTCCCCAAGTGAGAATTCCGGGTGGACGAGCACCCGGGAACGGTATATCGTATACAGTTTTACGGCCCGGTCAACACATTTTTTATCGGGAAGTCCTTTTGTGCCGGTTCTTGGACCCAGAGATTCGCTCACAAAATCTGATTCCACCGGGTGAAGGTTTGACCTAGCCTAGGAATACTGTATACGATTTTACCTATGGATGCTTCCCGCGGGCTCAGGAATAAAGTGGTCGTGATCACCGGTGGTTGCGGCGACATTGGTGGCGTCACGGCCCGCAAGTTAGCCGAACTCGGCGCCAAGGTCGTGCTGTTTGACCTCCTGGACGCAGAAACCGGGGGCCTCCGCATGAACCAGCTTCACGCCGCGGCCTACATGCGGGTTGACCAGGCGCGTACGGACGAGATTCGCGGCGGCGTGGCCGAGGTTGTAGAGCAGTTCGGCAGGATTGACGTTGCGATTGGAAATGCGGGTGTTGGCCCCGGAGGCACTCTGCTGGAATTGGAAGATTCTGACTGGGAAAACGTGCTAAGGGTGAACTTAATCGGCTGCACCCAGTTGGCACAAGCTGCAATCCGACACATGGGTTCGCAGGAGCCTGACCCAACGACCAATATTCGGGGCAAGGTCTTGTTCACCAGCTCCTGGGTTGGCGATTTCCCCTCTCCCGGCGCCATCCCCTATTGTGTGAGCAAAGCCGGACTCAACCATTTTGTACGACTTGCGGCCCAGGAATTTGCGGGAAAAAGGATATTGGTGAATGCCGTCGCGCCTGGGATTTTGAACGCGGGACTGACAAAGAAAGCTGCTTTTCAGCGCGACGCGAAGCTGCGTCAAAAGTACCTCGACTACATTCCGCTGGGAGAATTCGGAACCGCCGAGCAGGTTGCAGATGCCTTTGTTTTCCTGTCTTCCTCCGAGTCCGACTACATGACGGGCCAGATCCTCACCGTCGATGGCGGATGCAGCATCACCAAGCGCGAGTAACTATTTGTAGTCAGGTTGCAGGCAACTCATCTTCTTCTGTTGGGGCCGGCTGCCTTGACGCCGGTTGCGTAGCCGCCGAAGATAATAGTGCGAGGCTCGAAAATCTTTCCGGCTGCTGATAGCGGTAGCTGAGATGTTCGAGCATGACCCCTTCAGCCGGCCGGTCAACCCTGCCTTTGATGTAGTTCAGCAACTGCCGGTGTTGATTGGAGAGAATCGAGGCCCATCCCAGCATATCGCGGTTGATTCGCCACAAGACCCGGTGCGCAAACAGCGGAATCGTAATTCCCTCGAGCGTCTTGGCGAGGAATTCGTTGCCGCTGTGACTCCAGATGGTGCGATGGAAGTCCATATCCAGATTCGAGGCCTCAACTTCGGGCGCCTCCCGAAACTTCTCCATTTTGCCGACCAGTTTTGTGAGATCGCGTACTCCTTCCGGAGTGATCTTCGCGCGGCACAAACGAAGAGCCTCGCCTTCAAGAATGATGCGCAGGCTGTTGATCTTCTGGATTTCCTCTTCGCTCAGATTGATCACGAACTTGCCTCGGCGTGGCACGTCGACGACCAGACCTTGTTCCTGTAATTTCTGGAGGGCTTCGCGAACAGGGATGCGGCTTAGCCCCAGGTCGCGCGAAAGTTCGCTTTCGTTCAGCCGTTGACCGGGTTTGATCCGTCCGGAGAAAATCGCCTCGCGGAGAAGCTTTACCACCTGTTCCTTCAGAGTTCGAACATCCATTCGCTTGGGAGCTAAAACGGGACTGCTGATATCGGCTTTCACGTGAGATCTCCGCGGGCGATTCTACAGTATTTAGTATACAACCGGAAAACGCTGGTGCTAAAGGGAAATCGAGTCACTTCAGCTTCGGTATAGTGTTGACCTAAGCCCCGTGCAAGTGTATACAGTATTCTCTTGTCTGTGCTGGTTGGCAAGCCTTAAGCTACCGGGAGAGATTGTTTTGAATTGGTCCAGACAGCTCGAAGGTAAAGTCGCCTTGGTCACCGGGGCAGCCTCCGGTATCGGTCGCGCTACAGCCAAGCTCTTCGCCCAGCATGGCGCCCGGGTCGTACTGGTCGATGTCAATGAAGGCGGAGGCGCTAAAGCGGTCGAGGACATTCATTTCCAATCCGGCGATGCCCTGTTCATCAAGGCCGATGTGGGCAACATGCAACAGGTTTCGAGTATGGTTTCAGCTACCCTCAACCATTACGGCCGGCTTGATGTCGTTTACAGCAACGCGGCTTCTTACCGGCTGGGCGCGGCTTCGGAAATTTCCGAGGCCGACTGGGACTACACTCAGTCGGCCTGCTTAAAAGCAAGTTGGATGATTGCACACTACGCCATGCCTGCAATGTTGCGCAGCGAGTCGGGAGCCTTCATCATTACGGCCTCGGTGCAGGCGATTCGCGGGTACACACGCCATTGCGCCTATCAGGCCGCGAAGGGGGGATTGCTCTCGCTAACGCGCTCCTTAGCCGCAGATTACGCGCCCAAGGTTCGGGTGAATGCGATCCTGCCCGGGGCTGTCATCACCGGCATCGCCGCCGGTCTTTCGGAAGCCGAATTGAAAAAAGTGGCGATGATGTGCCCGCTACAAAGAAATGCGCCGCCGGAAGAGATCGCGACGGTGGCGCTATTTTTGGCGTCGGATATGTCGGCTTATATGACCGGCTCCTGCCTGGTCGTCGATGGCGGGCTCTCGGCGGTGATTCAGACGGATTGACTCAAGACTCTGGAGACAGAAGCTCATGAAGATGTACATCAACCGCGAATGGGTCAATTCGGGCAAGTCCTCCGAAGTGTTATCGCCATTTTCAGGCGAAGTGGTGGATACCGTTCCCGATGCCACTCCGGAGCAGGTCGAGCAGTGCCTTGCAGCCGCCGAGCGTGGAGCAGCGCAGATGGCGAAGCTCACGGCCTACGACCGCTACCAGATTCTGATGAAGGCGGCTGACATTATCAGCGGCAGGGTTGAAGATTTTGCCCGCACGGTTTCCCTCGAGGAAGGCAAGCCTTTGAGTGAATCGCGCGGCGAGGCTTCCCGCATGCCCGATTTGCTGCGGCTGTGTGCCTTCGAGGGATCACAACTGCGTGGCGAAACGCTGCCGGTCGATGCGCAATCCGGAACTCGCGGCAAAGTCGGCCTGACGCTGCGCGTGCCCTGCGGAGTGGTGCTGGCGATCAGCCCTTTCAACTATCCACTTCTGCTGGTGTTGCACAAGGTCGGACCGGCTTTATCTGCGGGAAATGCGGTGATACTGAAGCCGGCCAGCAGCACGCCATTTTCGTCGTTGAAGCTAACCCAAGCGTTACTGGAAGCGGGACTGCCCGAAGATGGGTTGCAGTGCATCACCGGCTCCGGCTCGCGGCTCGGCCCGATGCTCTGCGCGGATTCTCGAGTTCGCAAGATCAGCTTCACCGGCAGCACGGAAGTCGGCGAGAAGTTAGCCCATGTCGCCGGCGTTAAGAAGCTGTCGCTGGAACTGGGATCGAATTGCCCACTCGTGGTCCTTCCCGACGCCGATCTGGACCGCGTCGCCGAAGCCACCGCCATCGGTGGCTACGTCAACGCCGGGCAAGTTTGTATCTCGACGCAACGCATATTGGTTCACCGTAAGGCTTATGCCGACTTCCTCAGTGCGCTCAAGCCGCGGGTGGAAGCGATTAAGGTTGGCCCTCCGCTGGCTGACGACACCAAGATGAGCGCGATGATCACGGTTGGAGATGCGCAACGCGTCGAGAGCTGGGTGAAAGAAGCGGTTTCCGGCGGCGCGCGAGTCGTCACTGGTGGCGAGCGGCAGGGTGGTGTCTTTGCTCCGACCGTGGTGGCAGATGTCGATCCGAAGATGCGCATTTCGCGCGAGGAATTGTTCGGTCCGGCGGTGGCTGTGACTCCTGTCGATAGCGTGGATGAGGCGATCGCATTGGCCAACGACAGCCAGTACGGATTGGGCGCGGGAATCTTCACTCGCGACGTTAGCACAGCGTGGCGCTTTGCCCGCGAAGTGCAGTGCGGCACGGTACAGATCAACTGGACGCCGCTGTGGCGCGCCGACCTGATGCCGTATGGCGGGTTCAAAGGCAGTGGTATCGGGCGCGAAGGTCCCAGGTACGCAATTGAAGAAATGACAGAGCTTAAAACGGTGGTGTTTCATGGCATCGACAACTGAATCCAAGCGGCTATCGCAGAAGGAATTCGCAAAAGCAACGTCCAACGGCCGCGAGCCCAAAACTCTGCGTTTGACCACGGCACAAGCCCTGGTCAAGTACCTCACCGCGCAGTTCAGCGAACGTGACGGCCAAGAGCACCGCCTGATTCCCGCGCTATTCGGGATCTTCGGCCATGGCAATGTTGCCGGTTTAGGACAGGCTCTCTACGAGTACGGACACGATCTGCCATACTACCAACCGCGCAACGAGCAGTCGATGGTGCACACTGCCTGCGGTTATGCCAAGGCAAGGAACCGGCTGGCGACGTTGGCGTGCGCCGCGTCGATTGGTCCAGGATCAACCAACATGATCACCGGCGCCGCGTTGGCCACCATCAACCGCTTGCCAGTTCTTCTGTTGCCTGCGGATTATTACGTGACGCGCAGCCAGGGTCCAGTGTTGCAGCAGATCGAGCATCCGATCTCGGCAGACCTGAGCGTCAATGATTGCTTTCGCCCGGTCAGTCGATTTTTTGATCGCCTATCGCGGCCCGAACAACTGCTGACCGCCTTACCGGAAGCGATGCGTGTGCTGACCGATCCCGCCGAAACCGGCGCGGTGACAATTTCCTTGCCACAGGATCTGCAGATGCACGCCTTCGAGTACCCCGCATATTTCTTCGAGAAACGCGTTTGGCGAATTGAACGCCGCCCGCCTACTCCGCAGCGAATTACAGAAGCCGTTGCGCTTTTGAAAGATGCCAAGCGCCCGGTCATCATCGCCGGCGGCGGCGTGCACTACTCGGAAGCCTGGAGCGATCTGGAAATGTTCTCCCAGCAACTCGGCATTCCCGTGGTGGAAACCGTTGCCGGCAGGGGCGCGATTCGCAGTCGGTCTGAGCTGTTGCTGGGCGCCCATGGTGTTACGGGAAACCCGCAAGCCGGATGCATTGTGGCCGCCGCCGACCTCATCATCACCGTCGGCACGCGCCTCACGGACTTCACCACAGGTTCACAGAGCGCCTTCCAAAACCCCGAGGTCGAATTCATCAATATCAACGCCTCCTCCCATGACGCCTACAAGCAGGGAGCACTACCGATCGTTGCCGACGCCCGCGAGACACTGCGCGAGCTTTTGGCGGCCTCGGTCGCAGGCGGGGTGAAGCCGCGCGGTGCGTACGTTAACGAAGTCACGAAGGCGAAAGCGGAGTGGGAACGTCAGGTTCGCGAAGAAGTCTATCGTGCAACTCCCGGGAAGGCCATGTCGCAGGGGGAACTGGTTGGCGTTCTCAATGACCAGGCCCAGCCGGGCGATACGGTGGTGGCTGCTTCAGGCAGCGCTCCCGCCGACATGCACAAGCTCTGGGACGTCGGTGGCGGCGCCGCGTGCCACATCGAGTTCGGCTTTTCCTGTATGGGATACGAGATTCCCGCGGGGCTTGGCGTCCGCATGTCGCAGCCGCAGGGAGAGGTCTATGTGCTGATCGGCGATGGCACGTACCTGATGAATCCGACTGAGTTGGTCACCGCCAGCCAGGAAGGGCTGAAGATCACCGTGGTCCTGATCGAGAACCATGGTTTCCAGTGCATACGCAATCTGCAGATGAATCGCGTCGGGCACAGCTTCGGGAACGAGTTCCGCCTGCGCGACAGCAACACGCGTCGCCTGGAAGGCGACTTCGTAGAAATTGACTTCGCGAAGAACGCCGAATCGATGGGGGCGCGAATCTGGAAGGTGAATGGTCCCGAGGAACTGCGGGCAGCGCTCGCCGAGGCGAGAGCGGAAACCCGTAGCTGCGTGATCGTCGCGCAGACGGAGAGATATCAGTTCACGCCCCCGTCGGGAGTCTGGTGGGACGTTGCCTCGGCTGAGGTCACCAACGATCCGGTAACGCAAAAAGCACGAGCCGAATACGAAGAAGCCAAAAAGCGGCTGCAGAAATTCCACTATTGAGCCGGTTCGGCCGGCGGCGGTCTCCCGACGGCGTTACACAGCTTTCAGGAAAACGGATTCCAATTCGGTCCCAAGGAGAACATGAGTGAAGTGGCTTCGCGATAGAGTGCTGAGCAAAGAGCTGCTGATTGGTACTTTCCTTAACCTTGGATCAAGCCTCACCGCCGAAATCGCCGGGCATGCCGGCTTCGACTGGCTACTGATTGACCTCGAGCATGGCGCCGGCAATCGCCAGGAACTGCTGTACCAGTTGCAAGCCATCGAAAGCACTCCGGCGGTGCCCTTTGTGCGGATTGCGTGGAACGATCCGACCCGTTTCAAACAGGTCCTGGACCTGGGCGCTGCGGGAATCATGGTTCCCTACGTGCAAACCGCGGACGAAGCTCGCCGGGCGGTGGCTGCCATGCGCTATCCCCCAGAGGGAAACCGTGGGGTGGCGGTGATGAATCGCGCCTGCGCCTTCGGGCCCGGATTCAACGACTACTTTGAGAATGCCGGATCGAGGCTGGTGACCATCCTTCAGATCGAGACCGCCGAAGCCATCCGAAACGTTGAGCAAATCGCTGCCGTCGAGGGCGCCGATGTATTGTTCATCGGGCCGATGGACTTGAGCGTCGGCCTGGGTATCGCGCAGCAATGGGACCATCCCGATATGCGAGCAGCGCTCGGCAAAGTTCTGAACGCGTGCCGGAACCATGGCAAAACGGCTGGCATGATCGTGATGAACGAAGCCCAGATCGAGCGGGCGCTTGACGACGGATTCACCATGCTGGCCTACGGTTCCGATAGCGCGGCTGTGGTGAAGGGTCTGCAATCGATTGCGAATTCATTCCGCAAGTACCGGGAGGTCGCAAAGGCGTGACGAGGCACGATCATCTTGGTTAAGCCACAACCACTCGCAGCAAAATATGTTTACGGCGATCTGGCCTGGCCGGATGTGAACCAGGCGGTTGAGCTGCTAAAGGTAATCCTGCTGCCGATTGGTTCGACCGAGCAACACGGCCCGCATCTGCCACTCGACGTCGACCTGATCAGCAACAGCGTATGTATGGAGGCCGGCAGGCGCGTTCCGGAATTGGTGCTGGTGGCGCCGCAGATACCGTGTGGCAACAACATTCACGCCTTCGATTTTCCCGGCACGATGCACGTGGGATTACCGTACGGCGAAGCCCACGAGTCCGGCGCCCGAGCCGTAACTCTTGTTGAAATTCGTTTTCAATAGTTTTGCAGGGAGCGATGACATCATGGTTGTTCTACTGGTTCAGTTCACGGTTCTCTCCGGCAAGGAGCAGGAAGCGCAAACATTCATACAGAAAATGCAGGAGCACACGCGGCGCGAACCGGGTTGCCGCACATACCTCGGTCACCAATCGACCGAGAATTCAAGTCACTTCATCCTCTATGAACAATACGACGACAAGGCTGCGCTGGACGCACACCGGGCCGCGCCGTATTTCCGCGACTACATCACGAACGGCCTGGGGAAGTTGATGGAGAGCGTCACGCGGGAGCTGTTTCAACCGATCGAGTAGACCAGGGGCAGTGTTATTCAAAAAGGGCTTGAGCCTGCAAGCTCGATGTGTCTTCCTCTCAACCATACCGGAGCGAACGAGTGGACGCCGATTCCAAAATCGAATCCGAAGCACGGTATGAGCGCAGCCCAGCCCAGCCGCCGGAAAAACCCTCCTCGAGATTTATCTATTTCGCTGCGCTGGTGGCCGCCACCGGCACCTTCAACTGGAGTTACGACATCATCCTGATGTCCGGCAGTATTCTCTATCTCAAGACTTATTTCCACATCGGCCAGATCAACGTCGTAATCCTCTCTCATCATCTCAGTTCGAGTTGGATCGAAGGACTTACGATGACTACGGGCTTCTTAGGGACGGTCGCTGGCATGTTGTTGGGCGGTCTCCTGGCCGACAGATGGGGCCGGCGGCCAACGCTCAAGATCGCCGCCATCGTCATGATGCTGGGAGCCGTCGGTAGTGCATTGTCCAACACTTTGGTCGTATGGAACGCCTTGCGTTTTCTCGGAGGAGTTGGTGGCGGGCTAGCGCTTCTGGTGGGACCGATGTACGTCGCCGAACTTGCGCCGCCGCGCAACCGCGGCTCGCTGGTCACCTTCAACGAAATGGGGATTGTTCTCGGTGCGTTTTTCGCGAATCTGGTCTGTTTCGGCATCGCGAAAGTTGCCGGCGGTCCTGAGTGCTGGCGATGGATGTTCGCCTCAGGCTGCTTCTTCGTTTCTCTGTTTCTGGCCGGTCTATTCTTCGTTCCCGAAACTCCGCGTTGGCTGATGATGAAGAAGCGTCCCACGGAAGCGCACTTCGTGCTTTCGCGCGTGGGGGGCGAGGATTACGCATCGCAAACGATCCGCGACATCGACCGGCAAGTTCCAGCAACGACGGCTAGACTTCGCGAGTTTATTCGTCCCGGCATGCGGATGGCCACGCTCATCTCCCTCGGTCTCGGCGTGCTCGATCAGTGGGTCGGTGTTCCGACCCTGATCCTGTACGCTCCCACGATCTTCGTAAAGGCCGGTGTCTCATCGAATGCCAACGCGATCGGGAGCACCGTGATCCTTCGTATCGGAGACATCTTCTGGTGCCTGTTTGCGCTCTTCTGGGTAGACCGATTCGGCCGCCGACCGCTGCTTCTGGCGGGCCTTATCGGAATTGCCATCGGCCAATTCCTGATGGGAGTCTGTTTTCTTCACAACCTCAATCCCATCCTGATTCTGTTGACATTCTTTCTGTGTGAAGCCGCCTTTAACGGCAGTGTTCCCCCTGTCGGGTGGCTGGTGGCAAGCGAAATCTTTCCCACGCACCTCCGCGCCCGCGGTATGGCGCTGCACGGTTCGTTTCGCTTCGGTTCTTCTCTGGTTCTGGCGCAGATGTTCCCTTACATGCTGGAGTTTTTCCGCAGACACTTCGGCGCAGAATCCGGCGTCTTCTGGTTCTTTTCCATCGTGTGTCTGGTCGGCTTCGTTTTTTCGTATTTCCTGGTGCCGGAGACGAAAGGCAAAACCCTGGAGGCCATCTCCGCGGGCTACCGCAAAGCAACATGAGCCGCCAGGAGTTAGCTCTCCCGGCGGCCCAGAACCACTGCATCACGCATCAGCCTTTCAGACCTCGATAATTTGAGGCTTCAGTGCCTTCTGCGGAATCGTCGTTCGATAGAGCACGAGACGCTCTTCGATTCCGCCGCCGCCGACAAACAGCGCAAGGCCTCCGCCCGCCCCCGGACCGTTGCAAGAAAGTTCGTGAACCAGAACCTGAAACATTTGGGCCTCATGGGCACTATTGAAGATGCCGGAAGCGCGCAAGCGAATCTCGGGCGGTTCACATGCGTAACCTTTCCATGGGAACAGCGTGTTAATGCCTTCCATATCGAAGCGTGCGCGTGACCCATCGATGCCGATCGCGCGCATGCGCCCCTTGACGGTTTCGATCGCCAGTTTTGTTCGCTCCAGCGCCCCGCCGCCGCCATAAGTAATCCCGCCAACTCCCAGGTAGCCCTCGACCGCATTCATGCAGACCAGGATCGTGGGTGGTTTGGGGTGGCCCGTCGTACCGGTGACGCGCACCGCGTCGGGACCCACCTCGGCCAATTCCGTGGTGGTGAAGTCGATGGTCACGTCGGTGTGAAGGTAACCGGCCGGATTATCGATCTCGTAATAAAGTTGCTCCAGGATCGTCAGCCGGTTAACAGCGCCGCCCGAGCCGGGAAGCTTGGTGATAGTGGCATCCCCGTTTTCCTCGACGATGGCCATCGGCAATCCTACGTGCTCGAGATCCTCCACGACTTTAAAGGGCGGATCGGCGAAGTATCCGCCCGTGCACTGCGGGCCGCACTCCATGATGTGGCCGATACCCTGGCCCTTCGCCAGCAGGTCGAACTCATCGGGCTTCCAGCCCAGTTCGTGGATCATGGGCGCCAGAAACATGGTTCCATCGCCGATTCTTCCGCAGACGACGATGTCGGCGCCTCGCTGCAAACATTCCACCACCGGCCACACGCTCATATATCCGTGAGCCGAAATGACATTGGTTTTCAGCTGCGAAAACGGCTTGCCGGTTTCGAATACGATCGGGTCCATCGCTTGAACAGTGTTGAAGACGTCATCGCCGATCACCGTGAAAACACGAAGCTGCGGAACGCCGATCTCGCGGCACAGTTTCTTTACCCAGACCGCGGTTCCGTAAGGATCGGCGGCGCCCATGTTGGTAATCAATCTGACTTTGTTCTTGGCGCATGCGGGCAGGATGGCGCGCATGCGTTCTTCGCTTGGCGAGAACTTTAGCCCGGTATGCGGATCCCAAACCGTCTCGCCCTTCATCATGCGCAGCGTGCCGAAACCAAGCCCCTCGGTCATGTTGTCGAAGGCCAGGTAATCCACTTCGCCGCTTTCGGCCAGCGCGATGTTCGAAAGCAGGTTGTCGAAATTGAATCCCGCCCCACACCCGACGCGCGCGGTTTTTCCTTTGCTCTTGTAGCGCGCGCGGCTCAACTCCCAGTCTTTGAGCGGAACCTTGCAACGCGGGCTCGCCCCTTTCAGAAATGAGCGAGGAACAAAACCCTCTGGAGCATCGACCTCCATCTCCAGCAAAATCGAGCTGAAGCACTTGCCCAAGCCGTCGAGCCGAGGAGTAGCCGAATATCCCCCAGCGGAAATATTGAGAACATAGAAATTGAGCGCCGAAACCTTGGGCATCTCCCAGCGTCTTACTGGACCTGAGGTTAGAGGCTTAAGATGTTCCGCAACCCGCTCTGCGGTTAAAGTCTCTTTCAACCACGGGTAGTACTTCGATTCGTAGACAGCGATTCCGATGTTTATGGCATCGGCTTTATTGCCGGATCGTGCGTGACAGATTTCTCGAAGTTTGATCTTGCTGGCCATCCATTGCTCCTTGAAAGTATTCTGGACCGTAGTCCGTGAACAAACCTGTTTAAAATTCAAGGTTCAGCGGGCGCGGCCGTCCATGACCTGCCAATCTCCTCCAGCGACCGTCCCTTGGTTTCCGGAACAAGCCACCAGCAGAAGACGAAGGTTATGAGACAAATGACGGCGAACAGCCAGAATGCACTTGCCGCCGAACCGTAGTGTTTTTCGGAATAGTCCGTTACCAGTGGAAACAGGAAATTGGCGCCGAAGGAAGAAATCCAGAGAGCAGTGGAAGCTACGGCCATGCCCTTCCCGCGCATGTGATTGGGAAAGATTTCTGACATGATGAGCCAGGCCACCGGCGCCATGCTCATGACGTAAGCGGCGACGGCGACCATCATCACTAACGGCACTACCGGCCCCGTAATATGCAAGTGGAAGAAGACGCCCATGGCGATGAGGCCGGCGGCCATTCCCAGCGTTCCGTAAAGTAGAAGCGGGCGCCGCCCGAGACGATCGATGAGCCAAACTGCGGCGAACGTGCAGATCAGGTTCCAGACGCCGATAATCATGGTGACGCGGATCGCGTCCGACGCCTGCGGAAAGCCGGCCTGTTGCATGATCATGGGGGCGTAGAAAATCAAAACGGTTACACCGTCGAGCTGCTGAAACACGGCCAGCCCAACGGCGATCAGCAGGGCGATGCGGATTCCCGGCATGAGCAGATCTTTGAACCGGCAGCTCTTCTCCACCAGCGAAGCGCGAATCGCAACCATCTCTGCGCGCGCGCTTTGTTCGCCGTCGATGCGGTTCAGGACGTCGAAGGCTTCCTGCTCGCGATTTTTCTGCATCAGCCAGCGTGGGCTCTCGGGCACAAATACCAGCGCGGCGGTGAAGCAAGCCACGGGCACGATGGTGGAACCGAACATCCATCGCCAGTTGCCGGAAAACGAGAGATAGTAGGCGACCAGGTAGGAGATGATTTCTCCGGCGACATTCGCAACCTGGGTGAGAAGCACCAGCCGTCCGCGAATCGCCGCTGGTGCGACCTCGGCGATGTACATAGGCGAGACGATGCAGGCCGCGCCCACGCCAAAGCCTCCAAGGATGCGGAAGAAATTAAATTCCACGATATTGCGTGGCAGAGCGGTTCCGATCGCAGATAACCCAAACAGCCCGGCCGATAGCAGGAGAGTCTTCTTGCGCCCCAGCCGATCGCTGAGCCAGCCGCCGAACGACGGGCTGAAGAAGCACGCGATCATGGCGCTGGTCATACTGAAGCCCACGGCCAGCGGAGTGAGATGGAACTCCTTCTTCAGAAAGATGATCCCACCCGACATGATCACGATGTCGTAGGTGAGTAGGAACCCGCCTACGGCAGCAACCAGCGAAATAAGATAGACATAGAAATTGCCCGTAGATTTCGCAGGAGCATCCGCGGTTTCTGGTTCCATGGCGTCCATGTAGCGAATCTCCTCTCCCCGGATTTCCTTACAGTCGCCGTCTACGTTCCGGCTCCAAGGAGCTAGATCATTGGCGGAATTCCGAACACAGAACGGATTTGTCGGGCTTGCCTCACTCACGGATTCGGTATACTGTATACATTGCTTCAGAGAATGACAAGCCTTAACTTCTTTGAAAAGCATCGCCTTTGCTCCCCTTTGCCTTAGTTCATTTCTATTCCTAAGTTCGCGAGGAAAGAGCCATGAAGGTAGGTTTTATCGGATTAGGTACCATGGGGCGGCCGATGGCCGGACGCCTTCTTGAGGGCGGCCATCAACTCTTTGTACATAGCCGCAAGCCGGCCCCGCCCGAACTGCTCGAAAAACGCGCCCAGGATTGCCGCTCCGGTAAAGAGGTAGCTGGCAACAGCGAGGTCATTATTCTCATGGTTCCCGATACGCCGGACGTCGAAGCGGTACTCTTCGGCAAGGACGGCGTCAGCGCGGGATTATCCGCGCGAAAGACCGTTGTCGATATGAGTTCCATATCGCCGATCGCCACCAAAGAATTTGCGCGAAGAATCAACGATCTCGGCTGCGACTACCTCGACGCCCCCGTCTCCGGCGGCGAGATCGGCGCGAAACAGGGCACCCTCACGATCATGGTCGGCGGACCAGAGCCTGTCTTCGAACGCGTGAAACCTCTATTCGAACTCTTGGGCAAGAACATCACACTCGTCGGAGGCAATGGAGACGGTCAAACCGCGAAGGTCGCCAATCAGATCATCGTCGCTCTCACCATCGAGGCCGTCGCCGAAGCGCTGCTGTTCGCCTCCAAAGCCGGAGCCGATCCGGCCAGAGTCCGCAAGGCGCTGATGGGAGGCTTTGCTTCTTCGCGTATCCTGGAAGTTCATGGCGAGCGGATGATCAACCGTACGTTCAACCCAGGCTTCCGCATTGAACTGCATCAGAAAGACCTGAACCTCGCGCTGTCGGGCGCACGTTCGCTGAAGATGAGCCTGCCCAATACCGCGACCTGCCAGGAACTGTTCAACGCCTGCGCGGCGCAAGGGGGCGCTGGGTGGGATCACTCTGCGATGGCTCGCGCACTCGAAGTTCTAGCCGCGCACCCGATCGCCGGATCGGAGCTTGGCGCAAAAGTCGATAAGTGAGAACCGCGTTACCTAAGCGCCGGCCGACCCGATGGACATGATCTTCGAGAGTTTCGACTCCATCACACTACGGAGAATCGCATCAAGCCGTTTCACGTCGTTCTCCGCAAATACGGCAGCAATAATCAGAACCATCGGCCCTGCGATCATCCTTGACTGCGTTTTCGCCCTAGATATTGGAGTTCACCAAAACCCGTGGAGAAATCACGGTCACAGAGATCGAGGAGTCAATGGGCGCGAACCGCAAACGATCAAAGTGCACGCGAAAAAGCTGGGGTCGCCCTTCTTCAGCTCGCTTTCGCCACGCCTTCGAGCGGCGGCTCCTCGAGGATCGGTGATGATATCCACCCACTTCGGGTGCGGCGAGGCCTCGGCGTCGAGGCCGCTAAGCCGCTCTATTTTGGCCTTTCACCCTTTTCATTTCATTTTGTTTATGCCGCGACAGACACTGCTTTTCACCAAAACCTCCGCACTGGCGCTCGAGCGCCTTGGCTACGCCGGTGCCCAGCCCTCGGCGATGAACTGAAACGCTGGATCGGGGAAGATATCCTCTTCACCATTCTCCAATCCGTCGAAGATCGGACAGAGAAGGGCGGATGTCCCCAGATGGTTAGGCGCGCACGGGCGTCGAACCGAATACCGTAGATACCAATGTGTGGATTTCTTCGACCGCTTCATCGAGCTCAAAAGTGAACCGCACCAGGTCCACACCCTCAAGATCGCGGTGCTCTTGCAAAAGAATGGCCCACGCGGGATCGGAGATCAAGTCCACCTGGTGGCGCTCGTAGTATCCATACCCCAGGCCGCGCATGCGGCAGAGAAGGTCGGTCAGGTGTACTAGAGCGACCAGAGGCTGCGCTTTGTGGCTTTGCTCGACGGCATGATGATGTGCGATCGCATCGAGGATATCGTCGGCCAGTTTCCATTTTTCAGCCAGGGCATGTCCGGTCTCGCAATGAGTGAATCCCATGGCGGCCTGTTCCGCTTGGTGCAAAGGAATTCCCTCCTTGCTGGCGCGCTCCATGGCTATAGCAAAGTTTGTGGGAAAGGCCAGACAATTCACTACGAATCCGATGTCATGCAGAAGCCCCGCTATGTAGGCTTTCTCAGCGTCCGCCGTAGCCAGCTTCTCGCTGAATTTCCGGCACACCATGGCACAGCCCAGAGAATGTCTCCAAAACACGGCAGGATCGAGCGCCCACTGTTTCGCCGGGAACGCCTGGCCGAGGCAGCAGGTGAGAAGAATGGTTTCGACCCGGCGCAGTCCCAGGCTGATCACCGCTCCCTTGATGGATTCGGGCGGCTTCGCCAGGCCAAACAACGGCGAGGCCGCTACCCGTAGGCATTGCGCGGCGATGGTGTTGTCGTAGGACACCAGGCGCACCACCTCGTCTAACTTCACATCCTGCGTGGAATTGGCCAGCAACTTCAGCAAGGGCAGAAACACCGCCGGGATGGCGGGCAGGGTTTCAATATTCTGTACGCGTTCACGAATGGTTTCTGTGAAGGATGTGATCATAATTTGCCACTGCTGAGCGATGGTTTCCAGTACCCGATGGCCCCGGGGAAATGCACCAGGTGGAACTTGTCGTTCAAATTCATCAGCGATTCGGAGATTCCGAGAAAAAAGTAACCGCCGAAATTGAGGTTGCTGAAAAAGTGGTCAATCACTTTCGACTTCGATGGACCGTCGAAATAGATGAGCACGTTGCAGCAGAAAATTAGATCCATACCCTTCATGAAAAGCATCTTGGAGTCGTCCTGAAGATTCAGCCGGCTGAAAGTGATCAGCTTTTTGACCTCCGGCCGCACTTGCAGTTTCTTCTCATCGACCATCGAAAAATATTTGCGCTTGTAGTGGTCGGAGGTGGCGCGCAACGCGTAATCGCCGTAAATGCCTGCCTTCGCGGTTTCCACGGAACGGTCGTTCAGGTCGGTGGCAACAATCTCCACCGTCCAACCCTTCAGTAGCAGCTCACTTTCCTCAAGCATGTTCATGGCCAAGGTATAGGGCTCTTCACCGGTGGAGCAGCCCGCACTCCAGATTCGCAGCCTCTTCGTCACCAGCTTGGCCTTTTCCGCGACGATCCCCGGCAGGATCACCTTACGCAACGCGTCGAGCTGGGGCTGGCTGCGGAACAGGCACGTTTCACCAATGGTGACTTCGTTCAGCAAGTGCCGTATTTCGGTTTCGCGGTTGGAGTGTGCGGTCAGACGGTCCCAATACTCGCGGGAGCTTTGCAGTCCTAGTTCCCTCATCCGCCGGCCGCAGGCATCGGCCATCAGATAGAGTTTTTCCTCGAGCTGAAAAATGCCGCACACCTTGTACACCAGATCGCGAATCTGACGGATTATGGGGTCGACCGGTTCGCTGACCTTGCTGGCGAACGGCGAAGTGGCGGTTGAGGTTCCGGCTGTCATTTTGCGCGAGGCTCCAGGCTTGCAAGGTTGTTCAATACGGCGCTGGCACGCGGCGCACGGCTCTGCAACACGCGCCGGGTGATCTCCGGCGCCAGCTGGTCGAGAGGATAGACGCCATCAGCCTGCCCGGCTGCATACACCAAGCCCGGCATTCCCCAGACCACCGAGCTAGATTCGTCTTGAATAATCACCTCGCCGCCCGCTTCGCGAATGTGTTGCGCACCCTGCACTCCGTCCGATCCCATGCCCGTCATCACTACGCCCAGAACGTTGGCTCGACAGACCGCTGCCACTGAGCGAAACAGCGCGTCGACAGCCGGCCGGCAGGAGTGCTCGGGAGGATCTTGGTTAAGCTCCAGCCGCCAGTTCACGCCGGCCCGGGCCACTGTCATGTGGAAATTTCCTGGCGCAATCCAGGAGTGCGCGGGTGAGAGAACCACGCCTGCGCTGCCCTCTTCCACGGCAATCTCTGAGCGGCTCGCCAGCCGCTCCGCCAACATGCGAGTGAAAATGGGAGGCATGTGCTGCACTACCACAATGGGGACAGGGAAATCCTTCGGAATCCGCGGCAAGACTTCGGCCAGAGCATTCGGACCTCCGGTGGACGTGCCTATTGCCACAATCTCAAAGGGCCGGTTGGACGGCACTCTAGCCCGGACGGCGGGACGGGGCGGCGGTAGAGACTTGAGTTTGGTGGAAGTGCCCGCGCAAAGTGCCTTGATTTTGGGAACGAGTTCGGCGCGGATGGCTTCGATGGCCACAGCCGGACTGCCGGTATTGCTCGGCTTGGTCGCGTAGTCCGACGCTCCTAGCGAAAGCGCGTCCAAAGTCGCAGACGCGCCGCGCTCGGTCAGGGTGCTGAACATGATGACCGGCAGCCTTGGATAGAGCTTACGCAACTCGGCAAGCGTCTCCAAACCGTTCATCACCGGCATCTCGACATCCAGAGTAACCAGGTCGGGATGGAGTTGCGAGATCTTCTGCAAGGCGATTCGACCGTCACTTGCCGCAGCCAGGACCTCCAGTTCCGGATCTTTGGACAAGGTGTCCGACAGCAGCTTGCGGATCACTACCGAATCGTCCACGACCAGGACGCGAATAGGAGCCATAACTGAGTTATCTCCGCTCGCTCACACGCAGGAACGATGCTCCAGAGCCTAGGAGCTGGCGTGGGCTGCCATGCTCCTTCTTTCCCCTGCGCCAGCCCCGCTCCCGCTTCCCTGGGCAGTGATCTTGAATTGCTCGACCAGGCGGCGGAGTTCGGCGGAGGTCTCGACCAGTTGCTGGGCTGCTTTTTGTGTGTCGCCCGCTCCACGCGAGGTGCTTTCGGCGGCCTCCGCCACACCCGCGATGTTGCTGGTAATCTCACCGCTGCCCCGCGCCGCTTCGCTCACGTTGCGCGCCATCTCGTTGGTGGTCGCATTCTGCTCTTCCACCGCCGTGGCGATGGTGTTGGAAATGCCGTTGACCTGGTTGATAACCTCGCTGATCGACGCGATGGCGTCCACCGCCGCCTTGGTATCGGTCTGGATGGCTTCAATCTTGCGGCTGATGTCCTCGGTGGCTTTGGCCGTCTCCTTGGCGAGTTCTTTGACTTCGTTAGCGACCACGGCGAAGCCTTTGCCGGCTTCACCGGCGCGAGCGGCTTCGATGGTGGCGTTCAAGGCCAGCAGGTTGGTCTGCTGGGCGATCGAAGTAATGACTTTGATCACCTGGCCAATCTCGGTGGACGAATCACCCAGCTTGGACACGGTGGCGTTGGCGGTTTCAGCCACCTTGACCGCCGAAGTCGCGACCTTGGCAGCCTCGGTGGCATTCTTGGCGATTTCCTTGATGCTGGCGCCCATCTCCTCCGCGCCGGTAGCGACCGTCTGCAGGTTCTGGCTGACCTGCTGGGTGGCGTTCGAAACTACTTTGGCTTGGGCCGAGGTCTCTTCGGAGTTTGCGGTGATCTGCTGACTGGTACTGGAGAGTTCCTCGCTCGCGCTGGCCACTTGTACCGCATTGCTGGCGATGGACTGGATCACGTCGTGGAGATTGTTCTTCATCTTGTTGAGCGCGATTCCGGCCTGGCCGATCTCGTCCTGGGAGGTGATTTGGAGGTCATCGACGGTGAGGTTATTTCCGGCGATCTCCTGAATCATCGCTACCATACGCGCAATAGCGCCGGTGATGGAGCGGGTAACGACAAAGGCGACCACCAGTCCGATGGCGATGCCTGCAATCGCCAAGCTCAGCATCATGGTCTCGGTCTTGGACTCGTTGGCAGATTGCTCATCTCCGGCGGTTTTCTTGAGCTTCTCTATCATGCCGGTAAGTTCGATGCTTGCTTGGTTCAACCGTTCGCGAAGCTCGGCGGTCTGAGGATTGAAAATCAGATCGACCGCCTCTTTGGTTTTGTCGGCGCGCCGAAGCTGCACTGCTTGATCCATTATGGCCGCATATTCAACATACGTATGCCGAAAGTCGGCGAACACCTTTTTGCCTGCCTCGGTCTGCAGCGCCTTTTCTAGTTGGTCTGTGTTCTCCTGATACCGTGTCCGACCCTCTTCCAAGAGCTTTAAGTTGTCTTCTTTTCCGGTGAGGAGAAATCCGCGCAACCCTATGAGTTGCGTCCCCATTGACTTGTCGGTGAGGATTACGTTTTCCTTCTTTTCCACTTGCTTCTCGACCTCGTCGGACAGCTCATCTTCCGTTACAGCCGCTCTGTAGCCAATGACGCCCAGAGACACAACAATCAACAGTAGCGCCCCGAACCCCGCCCCCAATTTCATCTTCAAGCTCAGTTTGTTCATAACGGCTCCCTCCCGGAAAACCTTTTCATTAGGACACTGGTCCTGGCATCAAGCGCCCTGGTAACACTTCGCGCGCGCAGACTTGGATGGGGACACGATCACTTGGTCACGCGGTATGCCGATCCCAGAGAGTTCATCGGCGGGGCGGTGATGGACTTTAGGCGGAAGGAGAGAAGATCAGCTCTGCTCGCGGCAGCCTCCCAAAAGGTGTGGAACGAGTAATGTGACCGGAAGCACCTGCGAGTCTAAAGTCTTCGCCGATGAATCGAGAAGGAAGGCCAAGGTCTCACTGCACCGCCGGTGCCTTCCCCAGCCGGATTACTTCCCCGGAGTCCAGCCTGTAAACCGCTTCGATGATGGTGAACTCTCCATTCTTCAGGGCATGGCGGAGGATTTCGCTGTTTGCCAGCACATCGTTTGCGCTCTGATGGACGTTTTCCAAGATTGCTGCTTGGATTAGGTCCGCAGGTTTGGCATGACTCTTCGCTTGAAGGACAGCCGGTTCGATCTTGTCCACGATCGCCTGCAGGTTCGGGCTGGGCATCTTTTCTTCCGAACAGGCCGCAGTTACGGCCCCGCACTTCTCGTGCCCGAGCACCACCAGCAGGCTGCTGCCCAAGTGTTCCACGGCATACTCAATGCTTCCCAACCCGACGGGATCGGCGATGTTTCCAGCTGCACGGATCACGAACAAATCTCCAAGGTTCTTGTCGAACAGCAGCTCCGGAGCTACCCGACTGTCAGAGCACGCCAGCACGATTACTTTGGGATGTTGGCCACTCGCCAACGTATTTCGAAGTTGGTTGAATTCACGCACTTGTGGCTTGCCGGCGACGAAGCGCTGGTTGCCCTCAATGAGATCCGCCCATATCTGCTCCGCAGAGACAGTGACCTTCTCTGTTGAGGCATGGCCGGTGGCTGCCGCCGCCGAGGTTTGCGCCACCGGTACGGCGTGTTCCTGGGCCATGCTGAATGGAAGTACGAACAAGGCAAAAAGCAGGATCCAACGGGAAGGGCGCATTTTAGAACCTCCAAGAAAGACGGCACGACAGGTTGGCTTAACCAGCCGACGCGGGCTCGGCGGTTTCCATCATCTCGCAGGCTTTTTCGATATCCAACACATGCATGAGCCGGTCGTTCAGTTTGTGGACACCCACGATTATGGCTCGGACCGTACCGCGTAAAGTTTCGGGCGGAGGCTCGAAGGTGGTTTCCTCGACCTCGACCACATCGCCGATTTCGTCTACCAGCAAGCTGACCGAACCGTCTTCAGAAGTGACCACCACGTTCATGGCCAGCAGGCCCAGAGGGCAAGGCTCCAGCTCAAGCCGCCGCCGCAAGTCGACGGCGGTGACGATCTGCCCGCGCAGGTTGATCAGTCCACTCACCACGCTGGGCGCCAGCGGGACTTTGGTTACATCCAGGAAACGGATGACTTCCTGGACGCCTTTCAATTCCACGCCGAACAGCAGCTTGTCCAGATAGAACGTGCAAAACTGTGAAGTTTGGGCCATGGCTTAGTTTGCAACCCCCGATGCGCTCATCGCAGTACCAGGCAGCACCGCACCGGCATCGGCGGCGCGCAGAATCGCCGGTATATCGAGCAATTCCGTGACCCGGTCCCCAATCACGACCGAATAGAGAACGGAAGCGCGGGTCGCAGCCGATTTCATCTCCGCTTTGTCTTCGATAATGTCCAGAATCCGCTCGACGACCAAGCCAAAACTTTTTCCTTCGTGATTTAGCACCAGCACTTGGATTGGCGCTGAATCGAGTGTCGGCCGAACCAGCAAAGCACGCAGCTTGGTGCGGCGCTCTTCCATCACCACATTGAGCCGGATCAAGGGGAGGATATGGCCGCGATACTGCGTTACCCACTGGCTGCCGGACATCTCCACCTGCGACACCGGGAATTCCTCCAACCGCGCCAGGGCGCTTAGGGGTATGGCCATGCGCGACTCACCGGGGCCCGCGAACAGCAGGAAGGTCTGCTTGTCTCCCGCCATCTCCACCGCTTCTGTGGTTTTTCGGGCAAGGGCGCGGTCCCGCGTTTCTGTAACCACACCGGAACGCTGCGCCAGTCCAAGCACGTCCAGAATGAGCGCGACTTTCCCGTCGCCCATGATGCTGGAGCCGGCAAACGTCTTGACTGTCTTAAGCTGTTTGCGCAGTGGCTTGACCACGATTTCCTCGGTGTCGTTGATCTGGTCGACCACCAATCCGAATTGGCGCTCATCGGCTTGCAGGACAACGATGTTGACGGCACCGGCACTTCCCGGGGTGCGATCCGCGTCCTCCAGGTTCAGCTGTTCTGTTCAGATAAACCAGCGGCAGCAGCCGACCGCGCAGCCGGTGCACGGGGGCGCCCTGAACCATCTCAATGCCCTTCGCCACTTCGTCGGCCTCGAGGCGCACCAGTTCAAGCAGGCTCACCTGGGGAATGGCATAGCGATCGCCGCCACAGGTCACCACCAACGCAGGGATGATGGCTAACGTCAGGGGAATTTTGACCCGGACGGTGGTGCCCCGGCCCGGCGTGGACTGAACATCCACGGTGCCACCGATCTTCTCGACGTTGGTCTTAACCACATCCATGCCCACGCCACGGCCGGACACATTGGTTACTTTCTCCGCTGTGGAAAATCCGGGAAGGAAGATCAAATTGAAAATCTCCCGCTCGGTCATGCGGGCCGACTGTTCCGCGGTGATTAGCCCGCGCTCCAGCGCCTTTTTGCGGATGCGTTCCCCATTCAGGCCCGCGCCATCGTCGCTGATCTCGATATTGACCTGCCCGCCCTCATGAAAGGCGCGCAGAATCAAACGTCCGGTTCGATCCTTGCCTGCCTTCACGCGGTCTTCGGGAAGTTCGATGCCGTGGTCCACGGAATTGCGCACCAGATGGGTGAGCGGGTCTTTGATGGCCTCGATGATGGTCTTGTCGAGTTCGGTCTCCTTGCCCTCCATCTCGATGGCCACTTCTTTGTGGCAACCGAGCGCCACGTCGCGCACTGTCCGCGGGAACTGGCCCCAGATGTTCCCGATGGGCTGCATGCGGGTCTTCATGACCCCCTCCTGCAGTTCGGTGGTAATCAGGTTCAGACGCTGGGAGGCGGCCAGGAAGCCGGTGTCTTTCATGCGGTTGGCGAATTGCAAGATCTGGTTGCGCGCCAGTACCAGTTCCCCCACCAGATTCATCACTTTGTCGAGTAATCCCACATCCACCCGGATGGTGCTGTCGGAAACGGTCGTCTGCGCCCGGGAGGCCTGCTGAAGGCGCAGTGCGTCCACGACATCGGCCGACCGTGCCGCGCCCTGTTCCACCAGAATCTCGCCCATGTGGCGCGGGTCGCCTTCTTTCTGTTCGTGGAGCGCGAATTGAACCTGCGCCGGCGTGACCCCTGCCCGTTGCATCAGAATCTCGCCGATCGAAGCCGGCGAAGCGGTTGCCGTTGGTGCATTCTCCGGCGACGGAGCAGGCCCACTTTTCGCCGGCGCTTCGGGCGGCTGCTGTAGGCGAGTCAGGGTGGCAATCAGCTTGGTGTCGTCGCGCTCTCCTTCCTGACCGGTTTGCTCGATCTGGCTGAGCATCTGGCGGACGGCATCGACCATGCTCAATAACGCCGTGGTGAGTTCCGGGTTGAGCGTCAGCTGACCGTCGCGAAGGCGAGTCAGCAGGTTCTCTCCCACATGTGCGACTTTTTCCAGTTTGTTGAAGCCGAGAAATCCGCACGTACCCTTGATGGTGTGAATGGTGCGGAACACGCTGGCCAATGCCGGAGCGTCGTTCGGGTCCTTTTCCAGACCTACAAGCTCCCGGTCCAGCCGATCTAAGTTTTCGTAGCTCTCGACCAGAAAATCTTTAACGATATCGCTATCGTTGTCGCTCATCGCCGGCGCTCCTTCCCCAATGGGGAGCGGTTCCAGAACCTGCAAGAAGCTAGCCGTCGCCGCCTGCCCGGTTGCGCCTCTTGAATCGCGCCTTCTTTGGGTGAGTGAGGTTCCACGTTGTTGGAATCGTTTGCTAAATCTCTTCACACTCTTCATCGCCTGTTCAAGCATTTTCATTAGGGCGGGAGCAATTCTCTTGAATTTCTAACAAACGCAACCTCTGACTTGTCTTCGACCGGCGCGAGAGCGGACGCGGCGTTTGCGCTGGACACCGAAATGCCAGTAGAACGGGTGAAGCGAGGGCGGCAGAAACCGCACTATGGATACTGGCGTTTACATGTGCTATTGAGCAAACCTGGACTCCCGACGAATCGGGTCCCCGGAGGCTCTGCTCGCACTCAAACAGGTGGTGTATGCGAAGCCTGAATTTGTGGTGGGCCATTTCGCCCTGGGCAATCTCGCCTAAAAGAAGGGACGACGCAAAGAATCGGAAAAACACTTCGAGAATGTCCTATTGCTCTTGGCAGGATGTGAACCGGAAGAAAATTGTGCCGGTCCTGTTGGTTTGGCGGCGCGCATTGCGATGTGGAGGTGGTCCAGCACTATTCCCACCCGCTCTTTTCTCTTCTTTCCGGGGAACAAATAACCGCGAGTGTGCGTACTTTAGTTTAACGCGACGAGTTCTTGCGGGGAAATTGTTTACACAATCTTACAATCGCAAGGCGTGACATCCGCTTTGCAAGCGCGTCTATGACTATTAGGTGGGGAAGGAGCCAGCGATGCTTGAGATCGATATCGAGAAGACCGCGACTGTAGCCGTCGTGCGCTGCGTCGGCCGATTGACGAGGGGCGAAGCCGTCAGCCGCCTGCGAAATGCACTCATACCGGAGAAGAATACCCACACGATTCTGCTTGACCTGTCCGAGGTGGAGGCTCTCGACGCCGGAGGTGTGAACGCAATGGTCTCTCTGCGGAACTGGGCTCTCAGCCGGGGTATCACGATCAAGCTGGTAAATCCTTCGAGGTTCGTCCTCGAAACTCTGAGGCGATTCCGGCTCGACCACCTATTTGAATTCTCCTCATTCTCGGATGCCCTGGTCGTCCTTGCCGGCCGCGAGTGCCGCCGACTCGACATGGCTTGGTAAGATTACATCGGTGCCGGCGCAAAGGACGTCCCAACCACTGCTTTGGTGACGCCCGCACCGGTTCGGCCGGTCATAGTTAGCGTAATGTCAGCTTGCCCTCATTGGCAGGCGGTGAGGCAGCGACGAACAGGGTCTACTCTGCAATCAACAGCGACACTGGCCATAACTCCAACGCCTTGCCTATGGGGAGAAGCATGTCGACGCCCAGGCTTTGCCCAGTGAAAAGGTTCCGATAGTGTCGTTCGCGCAATGCCTCCGGCAGCACCACATTGGTGTCTTTCCAGACCACCTCGCCCATTGGAAAGGATGCCGTGGAGAATTTGGCCGTCAGGCATGGGACCACCGCAATTACGGCATCCCTTCCGCGTAAACGCGCCAGCGCCACTACATGTTTACTGCGCTCGCCCTGGACGGTGAGTGGGACATACTCGCCGTACAGGAAAAGTTGCTCAAAACGCCGGCGCGCATTCAGCGCTACAGCAGTGCAGAAGAGCTTGATTTCGCTGTTGGGCCAGTTATTCAACATGTCCAGCAGCGATTGCTTCCAGTCTTGCTCGCCGCAGTTGCCCTGAAGAAGCGGCGCAACCTTCTCAAGAAATGTGGTTCGGCTTGCATAGTCCACAGGCCTGCGGTTGTCAGGATCGACCAGACTCAGGTCCCACAGTTCAGTGCCCTGGTAAAAATCCGGCACACCAGGGCTGGCGACCTTTAGGACAAGCTGGGCGAAGGAATTGACAGCTCCGGCGAGCGCGACGCGTCGTTGCATGGGCAAAAAGGCACGCAAGAAACGCCTTCCCTCTGGACCGGTGAGAGTCCTGCGGACGAAATCGCGGGCCGCATCATCGTATTGAGGAGCGGGGTGAATCCAGCTGGAATGGATCTTCTCTTCTTTGATGGCCTTCAACACGTATTCCTGCATGCGCTCGACAAACCCCGGCGGCGGTTGATCGGCCCCGGCCGGCCACGAACCCAACAGCGCCTGATAGTACAGATATTCATTGGCGCGGTCGGGGGCGGGATCCCCATGGACCACCGTCTTTAGCTCGCCATTGACCCGCGCCCAGCGAGACAGGGCGAAGCGGAATTCGTCCGGGATCTCAGAGAGCACGCTGATGCGGCAACGGGCGTCCTCTCCACGTTTGGTGTCGTGGGTGGAAGTACACAACATGGAGAGCGGCCAACATTCCTTGCGCTTGCGGTTGCTCTCGTGAAACTCGGCGACACTGCGCCCGAACCGCGACGGATCGCCTCCCACTTCATTTAGAGACAGCAACGGGCCATAACGATAGAAGGCGGTATCTTCAACGCCTTTTGCCTGCACCGGCCCGGTGTACTGCTGGAACTTCATGGCAAACCGGACACGCCGCTGGTAGTCCCGTTCTGCAAGCCCCGGCTCCATTTGGGGGAGAAGCATCTGCAGGATGAAAGCGAACATCGAGGGCTCCAGCACCGGATTGCGGCGCAGGGCTTCGGACACTGCGGCAGTGACCGCGCGTCCGTCATAACTGTCGTGGCCGTCGGCGGTGAAATAGCTGCGGTAAACCGGAAAGCATGCGACCACTTCGCGAAGGCCGTCCTGCAGGCTGTCCAGGGTAAAGTCGCGGTAGCGGCGGTTGGATTCAGAAATGCGGTTGAGTTCGTGCGCCAACACATTCAGTTCGCTGGCCATGGAGGTGGCTACGGCCAGCTTCTTACTTTCGTACACCAGATCAGAAAAACGGCTGCTCCTTCCCGTAAACCGGAGGTAGAGCTTCTGCAGGGCGGCCGCATTTGCGGTGTCAACAAACAATCCAGCTACGTCATTCAGGAATTCGTAGCCGGTAGTTCCATGGATCGACCAGTCTTGGCGAAGATTCTCTCCCCGGGAGATGATCTTCTCCACCACGACGTAGAGGGCGCCGCCCTCCGGGGCGCAATGTTTTTGCAGGTTTGAAAAATATTGTTTGGGATCAAACAGTCCGTCCACATGGTCGAGGCGCAACCCGGTCGCCAGGCCTTCGCGAGTCAGTTCCCGCACCAGAGCATGCGTGGCCTCGAACACCACGGGGTCTTCCATGCGGATTCCGGCGAGATTGTTGATGTCGAAAAAGCGGCGGTAATTGATCTCGTGGATTGCCGTCTTCCAATAGGACAGCCGGTAGGGTTGAAGATCGAGCAACTCGTGAAGTAGATCGAAACTCTGGGGAAGGTCTGGCTCCCCATTGAATTCCCGGACGTTTTTCTCGATATGTCGCTGGACGTCGGATGACCTCGCAACCAGGGCGGCGAGGCGTTCCGAGGCGACTGTTTTTTCGCGGTCGCGGTCGGCGACCATTTCCGGTCCGGTTTCCGTGGATGCCGGAATATGCTCCAGATGAAATACGATGCTGAGGAATTCCCGCAGTCCGGGATCGTCTTCAGGTAATTGGCTACGCAGGTCATCGAGGCGGTGGCGCAGAAGTATACGCATCTGCCGCGGGTTGAGGGGCAGATTTTGATCGTAGTATTGCAGCGAGAAATTGCCGGCTTCGAAACGAATTTGTAGCTGGCCCGCTTCCAGAACGTTGCCGTACTGATCGTCAAGAATGGGGAGCAGGACTTTGTCCTTCAACTCCGGCTTGACGGGGTCCCAGTCAATGTCGAAAAAGCCGGCAAACGGGGAGGCCGGCCCATTTTCCAGCACGCTTCGCCACTTGAGGTTGGCTTGGGGGTCGATTCCCATATGGTTGGGAACGAAGTCCAAAATCAGTCCCATGGAGTGCTGTTGCAGGGTTTCGCACAGCGTCTGAAAATCTTCGCGCGTGCCAAGCTCGCGATTAAGCCGGTTGTGGTCGCAAATGTCGTAACCGTGCGTGCTTCCTGGGCGCGGCGCAAAGATAGGAGAAACGTAGCATTCGGTAATACCCAAGGCAGAGAGATACGGTACAAGATCGCGCGCCTTACGGAACCCAAAGCTAGGGTTGAGTTGCAGGCGGTAGGTGCTAGCCGGAATGCGCGCGGGCGCCTGAGTCAAGCTTGGCCACCTCCGTTGGCCCCGGATTTGGTGGAGCGCAGAATAACGGCGCCGGGCCTGGAAAAACTTGTCTCGAGCGGTTTCAAGCTCAGTTGGATGGGCGTCGCGTCCACGGTGTAGGCTGGATCTTCGGTGGTCAGAACCGTCTCCCATGCCATCTCTTGGGGAAGCTCGGCAAGGGCGTGTTCTTGCAGATCATAAGCGCCGGATTTACGCAGCTGAATCACAGCCAAAAGCCTTCCCACGGCTGATTTCCTGCAGAGTAACAAACCATGCTCGCCGAGCGGAACGATCTCGAAAGCGGATCGGGCAGAATCTCCGAAAATAAGATTATCGGCGCGCAGGTGCAGCAAAGCTTCGTAGAGGCGCCGCACACTGCTGTATGGTTCTTCTTCTGTTTCTTCCCAGTTGAGCCGGCTGCGAGTGAAGGTGGATGGGGACTGCGGGTCGGGAATCCTTTCGCGGGCTGCGGGATTGCTGAAACTAGCGAAGCGCGCAAATTCGCGCCGCCGGCCCTCGGTTACCTGCTGGCCCAACTCCGGATTGTGATCGGTGAAATATTGAAAAGGAGATGAACTTGCCCATTCCTGCCCCATGAACAACAGCGGGGTTTCCGGCGCGAGCAGGAGCAAAACGCTGGCGGCGCGATAGGAGGACAAGCCGATCAGATGGTTGAGCCGTTCTCCCATCGCCCGATTGCCCACCTGGTCGTGATTCTGCAGGCAAACGACGAACGCCGGGAGCGGCAAATCACATGGATTTGTGCCGCGGTTCCTGCCGAAATACGGAGCTTGTTGTCCGCAGTAAAACCATCCCTGCCGGACGGTGGAGGCAATATCGGCGGTGGTGCCGGAGAAATCTGCGAAATAGCCGTCGTCTTCGCCGGTGAGGCAGCGGTGAATTTCGTGATGGAGATCATCTGCCCAAACGCCATCCAGTCCCCAGCCGCCAGCCTTTCGCGGCGTGGCGAGCGCAGAAAGATTGCGTTCGTCTTCGGCGATCAGCAAGACTTTGCGGCGTGTTCCCTGCATCGAGTGTTCAACCGCCTCCGAAAGCTCCGCGAGAAAGTGCTTAGGACTGTCATCCATGATGGCGTGGGTGGCGTCCAGGCGCAGTCCATCGAAGTGATACTCGTGAATCCAGTGGAGCGCATTTTCGATGAAGAATTGCCGGACAACGTCACTGCCGGGGCCGTCAAAATTAAGGGTTGCGCCCCACGGACTGTGATGTTTTTGCGAGAGGAACAACGGGCTGAAAGCCGCCAGGTAAGAACCGTCGGGACCAAGATGGTTGTAAACCACGTCCAGGTGGACCCCCAAGCCGAGGCGGTGCGCCGTATCGACCAACTGCCGAAGATCGTCCGGTGTGCCATAACATCGGGCCGGAGCGAACAGCGAGACGCCGTCATATCCCCAGTTTCGCGTACCAGGGAAATCAGCGACTGGCATCAACTCTACAGCGGTGACGCCAAGGTCGCGAAGCCGGGGCAGTTTCTCCGCGGCCGCCGCGAAAGTTCCCTGCGGTGTGAAGGCGCCGATGTGGAGTTCGTAAAGCACAAGGCGCTCGGATCGGACGCCATCCCAGGCTTGGTCCGACCAAACAAAACCAGACGGATCCGTTAGCTGCGAGGGGCCATGGACTCCCTGCGGCTGATAGCGCGATGCCGGATCGGGCAGCGCAGCTTTTCCATCCACAGAAAAGCGGTACAAATCTCCTGCACGCGCAGACGTCAACTCCAAAGCGAAAAAGCCGTGCGGATCGTTGTGCATGGCAAAGCATTCCGGAGCGGCTTGCGCGGGCCACAAAAACAGTTCAGCCGTCGCCGCCTCTGGGGCCCAGAGGCGGAAGACCGCTTTCCCATTTCGCCAGAAGCCTCCGAAAGCAGGCTGCCATTCCATCAGATCCAGACCTCCAACCTTGGTTGCAAACGCGTCCAGCTCAGGTGCGAAGCAGAAATAGAGCACAAGGAAACGAGACTCAGTGAGCCGCAGCTACAGAACTCGTTACCTGCTTCGGATCCCCCGACTCTTGTTTTTCGAAACGGAGAACCACCAGTGACCGCCCGTGTAGTTTGTACGTTTGATCGCGCAGCCCCAAACGCGCCTTGGGCTGCGGGTCGGCGGTATCGAGCAGGCACTCCCATCGGCCGATCGTCGGTTTGGGAGGCAGCCGGAAGAGAATCAGATCGTGATGGGCGTTGAACATGAGGAAAAGCGTGTCATCTACTACCGGCTGACCCTTCTCGTCCGTTTCCTCCAGCACGGTTCCATTGAGCAACACTCCGAGACAGCGGGAAAAATGGTCGGCCCACGCCTTGTCCGTCATTTCCTTGCCGCGCGGCTCATACCAAACGATGTCTTGCACTCCGGCTCCACGAATGCTACGACCCTGAAAAAATTTCCGTCGCCGCAGCACCGCATGCGCTTTGCGCAATCCGATCACCTTTTGCGCAAAGCCGAGGAGGTCTGTTTGGGCGGGAGTCCAGTCCCAGTGCATCCAGCTCAGTGGGTTGTCCTGGCAGTAGGCATTGTTATTGCCCAGTTGGGTGCGGCTGCATTCGTCTCCGCCACATAGCATTGGGACTCCCTGCGACAAAAACAGCGTGGCCAGGAAATTGCGTTTTTGTTGCTCGCGCAGTGCGAGGATCGCCGGATCATCGGCTGGCCCTTCTACGCCGCAGTTCCAGCTAAGATTGTTGTTGTCCCCGTCCTGGTTGTTTTCCAGGTTGGCCTCATTGTGTTTTTCGTTGTAGCTGACTAGATCGTTGAGCGTGAAGCCGTCGTGGCTGGTCACGAAGTTGATGCTGGCGTACGGCCGGCGTCCGCTTTGGCTGTAAAGGTCACTGCTGCCGGCGAGACGAGTTGCCAGTTCGGAGGCAACCCCGCCATCGCCCTTCCAGAACCGGCGGACCGTATCTCGATACTTCCCATTCCATTCCGTCCAACCTACGGGAAAATTGCCGACCTGATACCCGCCTTCTCCCAGGTCCCACGGCTCGGCAATCAGTTTGACCTGAGAGAGCACTGGATCCTGATGGATGATGTCGAAGAAGGCTCCGAGCTTGTCAACTTCGTGAAGTTCCCGTGCGAGCGTACTGGCCAGATCGAAGCGAAACCCGTCTACGTGCATATCCAGTACCCAATAGCGGAGGCTGTCCATGATGATCTGGAGTACGCGAGGGTGGCGGACGTTGAGCGTGTTGCCGCAACCCGTATAGTCCATGTAATAGCGCAGATTGTCTTGCACCAGCCGATAGTAGGTAGCATTGTCCACGCCACGCAACGAAAGCGTCGGCCCCATATGATTGCCCTCCGCAGTGTGGTTGTAGACGACGTCGAGAATCACCTCCAGGCCCTGCGGAGTGGAGGTTTCTGACCATGGTCTTGAACGCCCGCACCGACTCCAGCGGCGCGTTCACCATGGAGTAGCGGATATCCGGAGCGAAGTACGCCAGTGTGTTGTACCCCCAGTAGTTCGTGAGACCGCGATCCATCAGGTGGTTGTCTTCCACGTGGTGGTGTACCGGCATCAATTCGACTGCGGTGACGCCCAGATTCTGCATGTAGCGGATGGTGCGCTCCGATGCCAGGGCGCTGTAGGTTCCACGAACATTTTCTGGAAGCTCAGTGAGCAGTTTGGTGAATCCTTTGACATGCACTTCGTAAACCACCGTCTTATGCCACGGGATGAGCGGCGGCCGGTCATCGCCCCAGGTGAACGCGTTGTCTACGACTGCCGCCAGGGGAGCGAACTGCGAGTTGTTGCGGCTGTCCATCGACAAGTCTGCATCCTCTCCGTTTTGCTGGTAGCCATACATCTCCGGCGCCCATCGCACGGTGCGTGCAACGGCTTTGGCGTAGGGATCGAGCACAACCTTGTGGGGATTGAAACGGTGCCCGGCAAGTGGATCGTAGGGTCCATGCACGCGGTAGCCGTACACTTGCCCGGGCAAAATCCACGGCAGGTATCCGTGCCAGACCATATCCGTCTGTTCGGGCAGGGCGTAGCGCGCCGATTCCGCTGGGGCATCTCCAGAATCAAACAGGCACAATTCCACCTTGGTGGCGTGCTCGGAGAAAATGGCGAAGTTTACTCCCGCACCATCCCATGTGGCCCCGAGCGGGTAGGGCACTCCAGGTCGCATTTTCATGATTGTGTCGCCGAACAGTACTTTTCACCGGGTCCCAGTTGGAAATCCGTTTGCACGCTCAAACGCATTCCGGAACTGGTGTTGTCTAGCAGTAGATTGTAAAGGGTTGGCGAGATCGTGTCTCGACCGAGAATAACTATTCGCGCTTTGCGGCCAAACCAAAGGCTTCCGGAGGATCGAAAAAGCAGCGGCGCCAGAAGGCTTCGTCGGACAGCGCACCGATCTTCCACTGACGCAGAGCAGGCACAGTCGCAGCCAACATGCCGCCATCTTCTGAATCGAAGATCACCACAACCCCGAGGATGCTGCTCGATGTTTTGGCCAGATCGGCGTACTGCCGGTCCAGTAGGGATTTCGCGAATTGCAACTTCGCAGCTGAGCCGGTGGCAGCGGCGCTGTCACTGGCTTTTTGCACTGAGACGATCCTTACCGTTTTTCCTTGAAGCGGTTCCCAAGTTCCCGGGAACGATGCGACCTGTTCATTTTCAATGTTGAATGGCTGGGTACTAGTGGCGGCTGGTCGGACGCCGGCTGCTGGTTCCACGGGCGGCGTATCGGAGTCAGCAGGCATCTCCACGCCCGAACGGCGGATCCATCCTCGAGAAAGGCCGGAAATTCGGATGTGCACCCAACTGGCATTCGTGTCGAGAATCTCAAACTCATCTTCGGCCGCGGCAAGAAACAGTATTTTCGCGTCTTCGCTGGGACGCGAAAGCACCGGCGTGTCCCGCTTTTTCACTGCGACTAAATTGCTGGGATGAGCCTGGTTGCGGAGAATCTCCTCCAGACCTTTAACTTCCTTCTCCTGTTCCTCAGCGTGCCGGTCGATCACTGCTTTCTGAGTCGCCAGCGAAGATAGTTGATCCATGCTGAATGGGTCTCCCAACTTGAATGGTGAGCCGGCGCCTTTGGCGGGTGCTCCGGGGAGGCTGCTGCCAGGCGATGGAGCGGAGAGAGCCGGTTGCGGCCGGTTCTTAGACGGCGCGGGAAGGGAGTTTGTGACTGGAGCCGCGATGGCAGGCGAGGTTTGCCCGCTAAGCGCTCGCTGCAGCCGGTCCAGGAAGTCGGCTTCCAGTCGGCCATTGGAAGGAAGCATCTGGTAACCGGATCTCGCAGAAGCGGGATCGGTATACCACGCCGTGATGGTCGCACTGACACGCACTAACGATCCGCCGGATGGAGTGGCGGTCACCTGAGCAACGCATTGATAGTAGCCGCGCTGGAATCGGTTTAAAGGACGGTCGCCGGGAACGGTGAAGCCCGCCAAAACCGGCAGGTTGCCGGCGCTGGACGATTGCAATTCCTTGAGATGCTTCTCCACGACGGTCTTGGACTGAGGATACGTGCGCTCGTAGGGGACGCTCTGAGCGGTGGCGCCGCTAGCAGAAACGATCACAACGACAGCGCTGCAAAAGATCGCAGGTAGAGTTTTCGGTAAAGAACTTTCAGCGCAACCCGCAAGCCTCATGGGAGAGGCTCCAGTTGTCCGCGGTTGATCCAGCCATGTTGCCCATCGGTGGTTTCTACGCCATACCAGTAAGGCGTCACAATCAGGATTACGACCTCCGAGCCAGCCTCCAGAGATTTCACGTTGGTTGCACTGTGAAACGGCGCGGATTTGAGCTCGCCGCCTGGAGCTTTTACCACGCGTTCCGCCCGGTGGCGCAGGGAATCGAGGCGCTGATCCACGCCCTGAGCCGAGGTTTGAGCCGCTGCAAGGGCGGAAGCCTCGTCCGCTTCACGATTGCGCTCCAGCGCCTGCCGGGCCAGCTTTTCCTGGCGCTGCTTTTCGCGCTCATCGGTTTGTTTCTTCTCCGCCGCCACCGCGTCGATGTGGTTCTGGATATCTTCACTCTCGGCGTTTTCGACACTTCCATCGGAAGGATGCACCGTGCGGTGAAAATCCTCAACAAACACGGAATCGATCCGCAAAATGGTTTTGGAGGCGTCCTTGGGTTGCACTACGTAACGCACTGCCAGCGTGCCCTGGTCTTTGCTTTCTTTGAAATGGAGCGGAGCCAACACGCCGGTCCGCACTTTGTAGAAAGCCTTTCCCGGCCCTTTCCACTCCGGAAACAAGGGCGACGAACTGGCGGGCTCGGCGCGCTCGATATACTTATCCTGGTTGTATTCCTTACTGCCTTGGATGATTCCGTCGTTCACGATCTCTTGCACGGCCTCCAAGACTTCAGTCTCAGGAGCCGAAATCTCGGTGGAAAACTCTACGCCGTAATCTTCGGCCCTGACCTTCCTTTCGCGCCGGGCATGAAGCGGAAGAACGCCAACCATCAACAACTGGATTGAGAAGACGGCGATGACGAGGCGATTGCGCCGCGCGCGGCTGATTGTGAGCGGCCCTATTCGTTCTATGGTGTCCGAGGGGCGGACAAATGCCTTTCCCTTCACCATCTGATGTGCCCGTCTGGAGCAGGGAAATCCCGATGCCACACTGCTTTCATCTCTTTAGTTCCTTACTCTCGACCGAGGGATGGTGTCAACCGTGCCCTGATCGCCGGCGAAAATGCGGTGGGCTTACAACCTTGCGGCGAGGGACGAAATCAAAGGCCAACACAGAGGGGACTCGTCTGTCCTCGTCTTGCGACTTCTCTGAGCATGACACTCGTGGCAGAGGGCTAAATGGTTTCTTGACAAATTTTTTACAAAGCGATAAGTGGATGAATGGTACTCTCACGCACTTGTTGCAAGTCCAGCACCGGAGCGCGATGAAGGCATCGGGTCGAAATAGGGGGAGGGCTTTGGGGGGGGATTTTGACGGTCTCCCAACCAGGCGACGTTCACGACGCACTCGAGACCGCGCTGCCAAGCAGCAGGCCCTCGTGGTTGCGGCCCTCAAACTCTTTGCCAAAAAAGGTTATGAAGCCACCACGACTCGAGAAATTGCCTCGTGCGCCGGCTGCGCGGAAGGTTTGATTCACCGCTATTTCAAGAGCAAGGCTGGCCTGCTTCCGGCCCTCATGGAAGACCGAATCTCCCAGGAAGTAGCCGACCTGGCAGAGCACGTCCAGCCCGCTCACTCGTTCGAAAGAGAATACCTCCAGCTGGTCACTTGGTCGGTAGAGCATATGTGGGGGGACCGCGCATTCCTGAGGGTGTCGGTTCCCAAGGCATTATTGGATCGCGGTTTTGGCCAAGCGTTGCGCCGGGTTGGTCCAATGCAGAGGGCGCGGGCGATTGGCGCGCGGCTCAGGAAATTCGGGGAGTGCAGTGAACTTTCCGATGCGGAGTTCGATGCCCTGGTGGAGTCCGTGAGTGTGCTGGGATTCATGTTCGGTTTTATGCGGCCTGCAGTATTACGGCAGGACCGGAAGGCCGCAGCGAAAACGGCCGAAGCCATTGCCCGCCTCTTGATACGCGGCCTTCCTTCTTCGTGCGCAACTACCACTTCACCTAAAGAATAAATCCATACAGTATTCACTGTAGTAAGCGCTGAAATATTTTCCCTTGACGGTGTTTTGAGCGCTGTGATATCAACATCGACGCATCCAAAATGATATTAAGTGCGCCTGCACGCACTAATATTGTTTTCTCCCCGGTGCCAAGAAGGCGAAATCGGAACCAGACGCGAGATGCGCATTAGGACTAGGATCGCTCTTCTTGGCTGGTTGTAGCTGGAGCCGGTTGTTGCAGTGTTGACGTTGAACAGGAGGACTCAATGACCTGTGCTAGTAAACGTCTTGCCGGTTATCTCATACTGGCGTCCCTTTTATTCTTCTCCGTAAATGACGCGCATGCTCTTCCAGCATTTGCTAGGAAATATGGCTTGCGCTGCTCGGCATGCCATGAGGCGTGGCCAATGCTCAACTACTTCGGCCAAAAGTTCAAAGACAACGGCTATCAGCTTATGAACGATCGGGATTCTCCGATCTGGCAGAGCAATGGCTATTGGCCTGTGACCATGCGCATCACGCCTAGCTGGCACCGCGAAAGCAGCGACAAGGTAGCGGTCGACCAAGCCGCGACGGGACAGCAACAGATCACCGCTCATGGTTTTGATGTGGGTGGTCTGGACATCCTGGCGGGCGGCACCATCGATAAGAACATTTCCTTCCTGTTGGTGCCGTCTTCGGACGAGACCGGCGCCTTCCACTTCGAATCTGTTAATGCCAGATTTGACAATCTGTTTGGCAGCCCGTGGCTCAACGTGAAGATGGGCAAATTCGAGCTGGATAACATCGTCTCGGAAAAGCGCATCCTCACTATATCGGCCAATGGAGGCGGGTTCCAGCTCTACCACTTCATTCCGGTCGGGGACAGCAACGTTTTCGGCCAGATCGGCGACAATCAGTTTGGTCTGGAGTGGATGGGGCATTCGGCCAACGACCGTACGCGGATCTCCGCTGCGCTGTTGAGTTCCAACGACGGCAATGTTGACCTGCCCGGCAGTAACTCGTACAGCGGATTTTTCGCCGGCAGCCAGGCTTTCGAGGTGGGCAAACTGGGAACCCAGCGTGTCGGCTTCTATGCCATGGTGGGCGAAGCGCCAACAAACACGCTGACTTCCGGTGGAGACGCGATTCCCGGCGGAGGGTTCGGGAACAAAAGCTTCAGTCGCGTCGGCTTCAACGGGTTGTTTTATCTGGGCAAGCTGGATTTTCAAGTCGTAACCCAGCACGGCTCGGATGACGCCTACTTTGCCACCAGTTCGCAGGTGGGTGGGCCGCCGCTTCCGACCGGAGCGCAGTCAGCGGTTTGGAACGGCGCCTTCCTCGAGACCCATTATGTTTACAACCCGCAACTGGTCTTCATTCAGCGCTCCGAGTGGGTGCGAATGTCGCAACAAGCCATACCGGGCACGCCGTCCGATCTTGGAAATATCGACCAATACACATTCGGTTATCGCTATTACCCCATTATGAACAGCCGCGCCGGTTTCGCATTTCACAACGAGTATTCCTGGATCCGTCAGCGGGGCACGGCGCCTGACGGCACTGACCTAACCAATAGCAGTCTGATGCTGGGATTTGACTTCGACTTCTAAGAGAGGAACGCCGATGCGAAGAACGATATTGAACGGTGCGCTGATCTTTACCGCGGTAGCGGTGCTCACTCTTTGCAGCCTCTCCTGGGCACAAATGACCAAATACCAAGAGGATCAGCGATTGAACACGGAGAGTCACATCGGCAAGCTGACCGGCCATGCCGCCGCTGCCGAAGGCAACTACCGCAGGTACTGCGTCGGCTGTCATGGTGAATTGGGAGACGGAGAAGGCGAGAACGCACAGTGGATCGATCCCAAGCCGCGCAACTTTACCTTGGGAATCTTTAAGTGCCGGTCGACCCCGACTGGGACTCTTCCCCTCGACTCCGATCTCTACAACACCATCGGGCGAGGTCTGGACAGTTCGAACATGCCGTCTTGGAACCCGCTGTCCGCGCAGGAACGGGCGGATCTGGTGGCCTACGTCAAGCACTTCTCGGCGCGCTGGGTCTCGGAAAAACCGGGAACGCCGATTGAGGTTCCACCCGAGCCGGAGGTTACCGCCGATCGCCTCAAGGCCGGGCAGGCAGTGTTTCAGCGCGTGGAGTGCTGGAAGTGCCACGGGCCGACTGGCAGAGGAAATGGGCCCTCCTCCAGCACGCTTACCGACGACCAGAACCGGCCGATTCAAGCTTATAACTTTCACGACGGTGTCCGCTTCAAGTGCGGCACTACCGATAAGGACCTATACACGATCTTCATGACCGGGCTGGATGGAACCCCGATGCCTTCCTGGTCGGACAATATCAAGCCCGATGAGGCCTGGGAGTTGGTGTTCTACTTGCGTTCCCTGCAGCCCATGAACAGCAAGGCGAAGGAGATTGCCAGACAAATCGGTATGAAGCCTGGTGCTCCGGCCCCAGCGCCGCAGCAGTGAGGCACCCCGGGCAAGGAGTTTGGAAAAAGAAAGGGAGAAGCGAATGAAAGCCGGTTACACAGTAGCATGCACGACTTTAATACTGCTGTTGCTTGGGTTTTATTTATTACAGTCGCCCCGAAGTGTGAGTGCAGCCGCCGAAGGCAAGATCACGGGAACGGTGAAGCTGGAAGGCACGCCCCCGCACATGAAGGGCATTGATATGTCCAAAGATCCATACTGCGTGAAACAACACGAGAACAGCCCGGCCCACTTGGAGAACGTAGTGGTAGGCACGGGCGGTGGTCTGGAGAACGTGGTGCTTTACATTTCTCAGGGCCTAAGTGCTGCTGCGGCTAGCGAGGTGCCCTCGCAGGTCCCGGTGTTCGATCAGAAAAACTGTATGTATACGCCGCATGTGCTGGCGATGGACGTCAACCAGAAATTCAAAGTAGCCACCGGCGATCAGACGACTCACAACATTCACCCCCTGCCCAACCCACTGGCGGGGAACATCCCGTGGAACAAATCGCAGCCGCCGGGAGCCCCGCCCATTGAGACAAGCTGGAAGGCTGAAGAAGTGGCGATCCCGGTGAAGTGCAACATCCATCCCTGGATGCACGGCTATTTCGTGGTGGTAAAAGGGCCGTATGCGACCACCGACGACAAGGGTTCGTACACCATCGAAAACGTGCCGCCGGGAAACTACACCGTGACAGCATGGCAGGAAGAGTATGGGACGCAGACCGCGAAGGTAACGGTGGCCGCGGGCAAGCCGGGCACCGCTGACTTCACGTTCAAAGCCAAATAAGAAAGTATCGGCGGGGACCGGCCTGGCGGTTACCAACCCCCTTTATGGCAATCCACCGGCCCGAAGCTGTAACTAGATTCGCCGTGAGGGGTGAGACTCACGGGGAATCCAGAATCTGGATGCTGGTGCAAAGCGAGACACCATGGCAAAGTTCTTTGCGTTGACTATCGTCGTAATTGCGATCGCTTCCGCGGTTCCCATCATTCGTCACACCTGGCCCCAGCCGCAGGATATTTCCGTTCATGGACACCTGATCGATGAGCAGATGTCCGAAACCATGGTGGAGGCGGGAATTTCGTTCCTGGCGGCGCAGTTCGCTCTCGCCATCTTTGTGTGGATGTTTTCCAACCGGCCGAAAGACGCGAAGATCGGCAAGTTCCCCGGTGGCGCAAAGGGCTTGGTCATCGCGGCGTTTTTGCTGGTGGGGACCGAAGTTCTGGCGCTGGGAATTTTTGGCAGTAAGGCTTGGGCGAGCGTTTATTTCACTCCCCCTGCCGCGAACGCTCTTCCCGTTCAGGTGCAGGCCGGGCAGTTTGCGTTTTACTTCCGTTATCCCGGTCCGGATGGAAAGTTCGGCCCGCTCCATCCCACGCTCATTAACGAAGCCAACGAAAATTTCTTTGGTCTCGATCAAACCAACGACCAGGATTCCAAAGACGACATTGTGACTGCTGAAATGGCGATACCCGTCAATCGTGAAGTCCTTCTGATGATGCATTCGAAGGATGTGGGGCATTCGTTTTATGTGCCGGAGTTGCGGGTGCAGCAGGATTTTGTTCCGGGACTGGATCTTTCCGTACACTTCACCGCGACCAAGATCGGGAGATACGAAATCGTTTGTACCCAACTTTGCGGCCTGGGGCACTACAACATGAAGGCGTATCTCTCGGTCATGTCGCAGGAAGATTTCGACAATTGGCTGAAAAAAGAAGCGGCGCTGCAGTAGGCGGCCCGTTCACGTTCGTAATGGGCGAGCACGGCATACCGGGTTTGAGGTGACATCAATGCACGATGTTTCGGCACATGCGGCGCAACACCATGCACCGCCTCAGGGTTTTATCCGAAAGCACATTTTCAGCCTCGACCACAAAGTAATCGGCAAGCAGTATTATGCTCTGGCCCTGGTGGCGGTCTTCGTCGGCATGGTGCTCTCCTGGATCATGCGTTTGCATCTGGGGTGGACGAATCTTGCTATACCCGGTTTACACTTCCTCTCCAAGAACGGCGCCCCCGGCAATCTCATGACGCCGGAGTACTACCTGCAACTGATGACCATGCACGGGACCATCATGGTCTTCTTCGTGCTTACCACGGCGCCGTTCGCGGCCTTCGGCAATTTCTTCCTGCCCATTCAAGTTGGAGCAGAAGACATGCCTTTTCCGCGTTTCAACATGATGTCTTTCTGGGTCACCTTCATCGCTTTTCTGGTGATGATGTCCTCGTTTTTCGTTGGCGACGGACCCACTCTTGCCGGGTGGACCCAGTACGCGCCGCTCAGCGCTGTTGGTGCGGTTGCGGGTCCCGGCCAGGGCATGGGCGAAGTTCTGTGGGCAACCTCCATCGCCATCTTTTGCATAGGCCAGTTGCTGGGCTCGTTGAATTTCATCACCACCACTCTCGATCTGCGGGTGAAAGGGATGAGCTTGATGCGCCTGCCGCTCACCGCGTGGGCGTGGTTCATCACGTCCTGCATGGGACTCACGGCGTTTGCGGTGTTGATGCCGGCCTGTATTCTTCTGATTCTTGACCACGTGGCCGGTACCAGCTTTTTTGTCCCCTCGAACCTGGTCATCAATGACCAACTGCAGCCGCATTCCGGGGGATCGACGCTGCTTTGGCAGCACCTGTTCTGGTTCTTTGGACATCCGGAGGTGTACATCGCAATCGTTCCCGCCATGGGGATCGTTTCCCATGTACTGATTACCAACATGCGCCGGCCGCTGCTCAGCCATCGGGTCTTAATCGGCTGCATGGGGTCGATCGCCGTTCTTAGCTACATGGTTTACGGACACCACATGTTTGTCAGCGGGATGAACCCATTTTCCTCGCTGGCCTTCTCTTTTCCCACGCTGATTATTACGATTCCCGCGACCATTATCGTGTTGATCTGGATTGGCAGCCTGTATGGATCGAAATTGCGGATCAATTCCGCTTCGCTGTTCGCGCTGGGCTTCATTTCGATGTTTGTGGCCGGTGGAGTCAGTGGGTTTTTCCTGGCGCAGCCCTCGATCGACATCATGCTGCACGCGACTTACTTCGTGGTAGGACACTTCCACATGGTCATGGCAGTGGCGGCGATCTTCGGGATTTTTGCGGGAACCTATTTCTGGTTTCCCAAGATGACCGGGCGCATGATGAACGAGACGCTGGGCAAGATCCATTTCTGGCTCAGTTTTGTGGGTGCGTATTGCATCTTCATGCCCTTTCACTACCTCGGAATCGCCGCCAATGTACGCCGCTACCAGGCATTCGTCGATGATTACTTGCAACCGCTAATCCCAGTACACAGGTTCATTACCGTTGCCGCCATCGCGACGGGCGTGGCGCAATTTATCTTTTTGTACAACCTGATACACAGCCGATTTTGGGGCAAACCCGCTCCCGACAATCCGTGGGAAGCGACCTCGCTCGAGTGGAGCACAGCCACACCGCCGCCGTTCGATAATTTTGGCGGGAAACATCCCGTCGTGTATCACGATCCGTACCAGTATGGAGTACAGGGTTCGATGGGCGACTATGTGATGCAGACCTCGTCCGAGCAGGTGGCGACGGAGCACGACGAGAAGTAGAAGGCCGGAGCATCAAAGTTCTTGCCGAGAGTCTGGATATTTATGGCAACAACAGTCCATGAGCCACCGAAGATCGAACCGCGCCGTTCCCGCGAGTCGGGGAATGGAGGCTGGCGCAACCTGGTTCCGACGGATGGAGACCTGCGCGCTGTCCGGGACTACTCTCCGCCACCCGCAAGCACCGGCATCTGGGTAGTGGTCTATGCCATCACGATGACGTTTGCGGCGCTGACCAGTGCGATGGTCGTGCGCAAAGGCTCATCGCTGGACTGGCAGAGTTTCAGCTTGCCGTCGATCCTCTACCTCAACACTGCGCTGCTCCTGGGTAGCAGCGTCACCCTCGAAATGGCGCGGCGGCGAGTGGCCCGGTTTATGGGCGGCATGCCGAGCGCAGGTGAAAGCCCCGCACGTTGGCTCTACATAACCCTGATCCTTGGCTTCTTTTTCGTGATTGGCCAGTACGCGGCCTGGGTCCGACTCAGCGCCGAGGGGCTTTATCTAGCCACCAATCCCAGCAGTTCGTTCTTCTACCTGCTGACGGCTGCCCATGCGCTGCACGTGCTGGGAGGGCTGGCGGGGTTGCTCTATGTGGTGGGGAAGCTCAGGAAGTCCGAGCTGCGGCGGAGCACGCTGGATGCCGCTTCTCGCTACTGGCATTTTGTGGACGTGCTCTGGGTGTACTTGCTCCTATTGCTGTGGATGAAACTCTAGCGCGATTTCGAACAGGAGACGCCGTGAGTCAAGCCGATTTGACGATGGAAGGGCACTCAGCCGGCCTGGTGACAGGCTCAGCGTTTTCCATGCCCACAAAAAAGCTGGCGATGTGGCTGTTCATCATCGCCGACACCATGACGTTTGCCGCTTGCCTGGTGGCCTACGGATTCCTGCGCAACGCCACTCCGGATTGGCCCCGGCCCTTTCACAGCATCACCAACGTTGCGCTGATGACCTTCATTCTTTTGACCAGCAGTTTGACCATGCTGATGGGAGTCCGGAAGGCGGGCATGGGCGACAAAGCCGGTGCTTTCCGCTGGACGATGATCACCGCGCTGGGCGGAATCATATTTGCCTTCCTGCACGTCCGCGAATGGCTGGGGCTGATTGGCGAAGGCATGACGATGTTCAAGAATCCCTGGGGTACGGGGCTGTTCGGTTCGGCGTTTTTCAGTGTTACCGGTTTGCACCTTACCCACGTCACGGCAGGTGTGATCGCCTTGATCGTAGTGGGACTGCGCTACAAGGGTGGGCGTTACAAGGCAGATGACATCGAGATTGTGGGACTGTACTGGCACTTCGTGGATCTGGTCTGGATGTTCGTAGTGCCGTTCGTCTATCTGCTGAATCTCGCTCACTAGATCAAAGCTGGAGCGGAAAAATTATGGCGATGACCGCAGAACCCAAGCGCGAGACTATCGGGAAGGACTTGGTCGTCTATGTCTGCATACTGGCACTGGCCGGCTTGCAATTCTTGATTGCCTATCAGAACATCACCGCATCGCAGATGCTGCGGCGAATGTTTTTAGTTGCAGTGATTGAGGCCGGTTTGGCGGTCATGTTCTTCATGCATTTGTGGTCGGAAAAGCGCGGATTTTTGCTGTTTGTCGTAATTTTCACGGTCTTCGTACTTTTGGTGATGCAGTTCGGGTGGAGCGATAGTTTCCGCCTCCTCAAGTGCGGGGGATACTGCTCGTGAGAGGGGAAGCACAATGAGGGCGCTCCCAGCCAGGGTTGCATGGATCGCGGTTGCGCTGCTTGTGCTGTTGGCGGTTCCCCTGCCAGCGATGGCGCAGGGTTGCGCGCTCTGCTACACCCAGGCCGCATCTTCGGGCGCCCGCATGATTCAGGCATTACGGAGCGGAATCCTGATTCTGATCGTGCCTCCAACTCTGATGACGATCAGCATGATTTTCATAATGTATCGCACTCGCAACCGGTGCCGGGACATCGCGGACCCGGCAGCACACGACGCGAGCTGGAACCAGAGTTAGTCTTTCGAATTCGACGACAGCATGGCCTCCAATCGCGCAATCACAGCTCCTGTCGGCAGCACCCTTACCTCTAAGCTGCGGGATTACTGCACCTTGACCAAGCCCGAGGTCAACCTGCTGATCCTGATGACTACGTCCGCCGGCTTTTTTCTCGGTTCGCAAGGGCCTTTCCGTGTGGGCAAACTGATCATCACGCTGGTGGGCACGTTGCTGGTCGCGAGTGGCACGGCAACTCTCAATCAGCTAATGGAACGGTTCCATGACGCCCGGATGTTGCGGACGGCGAATCGGCCTTTGGTCTCAGGAAGACTCAGTCCCCGGCAGGCCTTGTGGTTTGGCCTCACGCTGAGCGTAGCCGGTGGAGTGCTGCTGGCAGTTTCGGTCAACCTTCTATCGGCCGGCTTGGCCGTCGGAACCCTCCTGGGTTATCTACTTGTCTATACGCCTCTGAAAAGAAAGACGCCGCTCTGCACCTTGCTGGGCGCCATACCTGGCGCCATGCCCACCCTGATCGGTTGGGCGGCGGCGTCCGGCAGCGTTGGAGGAAATGCCTGGTTGCTTTTTGGCGTCCTTTTTCTTTGGCAGTTCCCGCATTTTCTGGCGATTGCCCTGCTGTACCGGGAAGATTACGCCGGGGCCGGCTTTCACATGCTGCCGCAGTTCGATAGCGACGGCCGCTTCACCCGGACAGAGATTGTGGTCCTCACGGTCGTCCTGGTGATTGTGACCATGTTGCCGTTAACGGGACGGAGCGCGCCCATCTACTCGCTGATCATGTTCGCAGCCGGGATGTTTTTCCTCTTTCATACGGCCAAACTTGCGAAGTCGGGCGCCCGGGTGCTGGCTAGCCGTGTGGTTCATGCTTCGGTGATCTATTTGCCAGTTGTCCTTGGGACCATGATGGCCTTCAAGGGATGAGGGCCAGTTGGTCAGAGCGACTCGACCTCGGATTGGCGCAACCAGACAAATCATCAGATGGTTTGATGTGAGGGTGGCGCGCTACTGGCGGACTCGTTGCGCACATCTTCTGATCGGCGTTGCGACTGGGTTTGCGCCAGCGATCGCAGTTGCAGGTGCCTCGAAGCCGGTTCAAAGCCAGACAACACTCCAAGCGGAACGCTCCGAATTCCGCGGGTTCCTGCCCATCACGAAATTTTATTCGACTCCCAGTCCGCTCCCGCCGGGCAAGCCAGGCGAACTGATACGTTCGGAAGAGTTCGATGAGTACGAGCTTCCCGAGGGAGTATCTTCGCTCCGCATTCTCTATCATTCGCGCTCTGCTGACGGCGGCGATGTAGCCGCGTCCGGAGTGGTCCTTCTGCCAGACCAATCGCCGCCGCCGGGCGGTTGGCCCGTCATTGCGTGGGCCCACAGTTTTACGGGCACAGCGCGGCGCTGCGCTCCCTCCTTGATGCGGAATTTGTACCAGGGGCCGCTGCTTTCCATGTACGTGAAACTTGGTTACGCGGTTGTGGCGGCTGACTACGCCGGGCTGGGAACAAATTTCAGGAACGCCTCTGTCGATATGAAATCGAACGCGACCGACGTGCTCTACTCGATTCCCGCCGCACGCGCTGCGGCGCCACACCTGGGGAGGCGATGGGTCACAATCGGAGAAGCAGACGGAGGTCTCGCGGCATTGGCGGTGGCGGAATTAGAAGGCGACACCCGCGACCCTGATTATCTGGGCAGCATTGCGGTTTCCGGCATCGCCGATGCGAAGGGACGGTACGAGCAAATCGTCAGAGAAAATCCCCCGGGCCCATTGGTTTTCCTGGTGTACGGAATCCAAACCCTCTATCCGAAGTTTGAGGCGAGCCAGGTGCTCACCGAACGGGCGCTCCCGCTGTACCATCAGACCGAAACTGCCTGCACCCTAACGTCGAGCGACTCAGAACCCACCGCGAATCAGATGCTTAGGCCAGGCTGGGAAGACAATCCGCCGGTTCAGCAGTTCTTCGCCAGGAATAGTATCGGCGGGAAACCCACATCGAGACCGCTCCTCATTATTAATAGCGATCTGGACCCGGTGGTGAGGACAGGTCTTACACGACAGGTGGTGGCTCGAATGTGTAAGCAGGGCGATGTGGTGCGATTCCACGAATACAACGGTGCCGAGCTGGCCCGCGTTCTGGGAGACTCAGTTCGGGACCAACTGACCTGGATTCAGGCGCGCTTTGCCGGACGGCCCGCACCTAACAATTGTCATTGAGTAATGAGCAGGCTCAATCCGGCGTGTGGAACTGGGATCTGGACCGGAGAGTGTGCGAGTAGCCTGCGCTACTTTTCGCCGACTACGAAGTTGATGACGGCAGTCTCGTCGGGAGTCACAGTAACCTGCTTCTCCCAGGTTCTGGGATCGGAGAAGATAGGTCGCCGAACCCTGCGTTCGGTGAGTACATCGAAAGCGGCTTCCTCGCGCTCCAGCTTCCAGCCCTCGTGCCAGGCCACAATCTGATATTGGCCGGGCGGCACGTCCGCCAGCTCGAATTTCCCGTTCTCGTCGGTTACCGCGTAATAGGGGTGGGACACAACCATGATCTCCGCATTCATCCAGGTATGGCCGCCATTGCATCTGACGTTGACCAGACCTGCCACCGGCATGTTACGAAGCACCGGCCGGTCGACGAATGGGAAAGGCAAGTTATAGCTGGCTGCCCCATCCATGTGAACCGTGTGCAGTACGGCGTCCGAACTCTTCATCTGTAGCGGGCCGTTCTCGGGGACCAAGAGGATATGGGGCTCGTAACGGCAGTGCTTCTGGTCCAGAGAGCGCCTGGGTTCGGGAATGTCCATGGCTTTGCCGCGGGAAATGTCCTTGAGGAACACCACCGTATTGGCGACACCGTTCTGAGGTCCGATAATCAATCGCTCCAGATCGCGAACCTTGTGCGACTCCGGGTCGCAAACTTGTGGATCTTTGTCGATAGGAAAAGTAGGAATGTGGGGTAGTGGGCCCGACCATTTAACGGTCCCGGAAATTGTCCCCGGGTGGCTTAGCGAAACGACTTGGTAACCACTCTGAGCGCCAGCCTGGACGGCGACGGCAAGGCAAAGAAAGACGGCGGCGATTTTGACTGCTCGAAACATGAAACTACACTAATCCGCGCTCTTGGAGTGTATTCCCATTCCGGGATGTCGCAAGTCACGTAGGTAACGTCGGTGACGCTAATGCGCCCAGAGCTTTGGGTGGAGTAGAGTCTTAGCTTGCATTTAAGTTTTCTAGATTAGATCCGGCTTTAGGCCACCGGGCGGGCGCTATTGCGAGCGGTTGCTTGCCAGTTGTATCCCATCCAGAGCCGCCAGTGCCCGGTTCGCAACATTGGGGGGTAGCCGCGTGTAGCCCAATTCAGGGGCGTATTTCTGCCCATCGGTGAGGCACCAGCGGAATAGATCGCGTAGCGCCTGATATTTCTGCGGCTCAACGTAGTTCTTGTAGAGAAGAATCCAGGTCAGCGTCACCATCGGATAAGCATCGCCGGCAGGCGGATCTGGGACATAAAGGCGCATGTTTTCGGGAAGCTCCGCGCCCGCCAGAGCGGCGGTGGAGCTGGCTTCCGAAGGCCCGACGAATTTGCCGGCGTGGTTCTCAAGCAGAGCCACCGGCAGGCCAAGCCGGTGGGCAAATTCGTAGCTTACGTACCCAATCGAGCCGACCGAATGCTCAATCGTACCCGCAACCCCTTCGTTGCCCTTGGCGCGCATCGAGTTTCCGGGCCAGTTGATCACGGTGGCGGCGCCGAACTGGGAACGCCATTTATCACTGATCGCGTCAAGATGTTTGGTGAAAGCAAAGGTAGTGCCGCTTCCGTCTTGGCGCACGATCATGCTGATCGTTAGCTTGGGAAGCTTTACTCCTGGATTCGCCTTTGCGATCAGCGGATCGTTCCACAATTTAACGTCGCCCAAAAAAATCCCAGCGTAGGCGCGGCGTGAGAGTTTGAGATCGGTGATGCCCGGAAGGTTGTAAGCCAGGGCCACGCTTCCTGCGGTAACCGGCAGTAGGATGGCGCCTGCCGGCACTCTAGCGATTTGATCGTCGTTCATGGCGGCATCACTGGCGCCGAAATCGACCTTTTCGTCGGGATCGACGTTGTGCGCGATGAATCGCCGGATGCCCTCGCCACTGCCTACCGCATCGTAGGTGATAACACTCTGCGGGTGATTCGCCTGGTATACCTGGAACCACTTTGCATAAAGCAAAGAAGGGAACGTGGCTCCGGCTCCCTGCAGCAGCACGCCGCCCGCAGGGACTACAGGCTTTTCTTTGATCTCGCTTTGCTGGCGCGGCACTCCCTTCGACGAGCATCCGCTCAGGAGGCCGGCCGCAGCCAGGGCGCATGTCAACACCACCGCAACTGAGCGGTTCTTTCTTCCGATGATCGCTTGCATGGTCGCCTCGGTTAGCTGAACTCGCCGCGGATGTAGTCCTGGGTGTATTTGTGCTTCGGATCCTCGAAGATCTGCTTCGATTCGCCGAACTCAACCAGATATCCGGTGCGGCCGCCCTGGGTCGTATCGACGTAGAGAAACCCGGTGTAGTCGGCGACGCGCTGAGCCTGCTGCAGATTGTGGGTCACGATGGCGATGGTGAACTTCTTGCGCAACTCCAGCATCAGCTCTTCGATTTTTCGGGTGGCGATCGGGTCGAGCGCGGAGCAAGGTTCATCCATCAGCAGCACTTCGGGTTCGGTGGCGATGGCGCGGGCGATGCAAAGCCGCTGCTGCTGGCCGCCGGAGAGCGACAGCCCGCTCTTCTGCAGCTTGTCCTTGACTTCGTCCCACAGCGCGGCGCCGCGCAGCGCCTTCTCGACTTTCTCGGCCTTGTTGCCCTTGAAGCCGTTCAAGCGCAGTCCGAACGCAACGTTGTTGTAGATGCTGGTGGCGAAAGGGTTCGGCTGCTGGAACACCATTCCGATGAAGCGGCGCACTGCCACCGGATCGATGGCGCCGTCGTAGATGTCGCGGCCGCGATAGCGCACGTGTCCTTCAAAGCGGAAGCCGCGCACCAGATCGTTCATGCGGTTCAGGCAGCGCAGCACGGTGCTCTTGCCGCAGCCCGATGGTCCGATGAATGCCGTGATCGAGTTCCGCTTGATCGGAATCGCGGTGTCGCGCACCGCTTTGAAGCTGCCGTAATAAAGCTCGCGGATGTGGCAATCGAGCACGACGTCGTCATGTGCGCCGGGCACGGGGCGAAGCTGGTGGTCGGGAAGCGGTGGTGGGGAAGTATGGCCGGTTGCCATTCGTGATTTCTCCTAAGTCTGCTGAATCTGTCGTGACGACAGACTCTGGCCGATGAGATTTGCGGCGAGCACGAGCAGCACCAGCACCAAAGCCGCGGCCCAGGCCAGCTCCACCTGGTTCTGAAATGGCATGCCGGCAAAGTTGTAGATCAGCACGGCCAGCGATGCGGTCGGCTGCATCAGTTCCGCCCGGCCGTGCGACCACAGCCAGTAGTTGCTGAACAGCGCGGTAAAGAGCAGCGGCGCGGTTTCTCCGGCGGCGCGGGCGACCGCCAGCATGACGCCCGTCAGAATTCCGGGAATCGCGGTCGGCAGCAGCACCATCCACACGGTCTGCGTGCGGGTCGCGCCCATGCCGATGGCGGCGTCTTTCATGCTCGCGGGCACCATGCGAATGGCGTCCTCCGACGTCAGAATGATGGTCGGCAGCATCAGAATCGACAGCGCCACCGCGCCCGCGATCGCCGAATAGCCGCCGGTGGTCAGCACGATTGCGCCGTAGGCGAACACGCCGGCGAGAATGGAGGGAAAGCCGGTAAGAACCTTGGCGCAGAACCGAACCATCTGCGCCAGCCGGCTTTCCTTGGCCTGCGCGAGGTAAATTGCGGTCAGCAGGCCGACCGGAACGCTCATCAGCACCGCTAAGCCAACGATGATCAATGTGCCGACGATGGCGTTGCCAAAGCCGCCGCCCTGCTCGAGAGGGGCAGGCGGCAGCTGCGTGAAGATCGCCAGGCTCAGCCGCTGGCCGCCGCGCCAGAGCAGCATCAGGACGACGGAGAAGAGCGGCACGAGAGCCAACAAAGTCATGGCCGTGACCAGCCGCAGTCAGGCAGAAGTCCAGCAGTGTGCGTGGCCGGCGCAGCGAGCGTTCCAGGGCAGAGAAGTCGACGCCCGCGAACGGATTCGGAATTTCCGCCAACGACGAATCGGAGATGTTCGCAGTGTTCATGAATTGCGTCAGTCCGCGCGCAAAGAAGCGCGCTGAATCACGATGGCTCCCATGATATTTACGATCAGCGTGATCCCCAGCAGCACCAGCGCCGCGTACATCAGCACGCCTACCTCTTGTGCGCCGGCCTCCGGAAAGTTATTGGCGAGCAGCGCCGCCAGCGTATTCGCCGGCGAAAACAGCGAAAGCCGGATCTGGTTGGAATTGCCGACCAGCATGGCCAGCGCCATCGTCTCGCCGAGCGCGCGCCCGAAAGCGAGAACGACGCCGCCGAAAATTCCACGCGAGGCGGTGGGCAGAATCACCGCCAGAATCGCTTCCCACCGGGTGGCGCCCAGGCCGTATGCCGCCATGCGCAACTTCGGTGGCACGGACACCAGCGCATCGCGGCTGATCGCGGTGATGGTAGGCAGAATCATGATGGACAGCACGATCACCGCGGGAAGCACGCCGGGGCCGCTCAGATCAGTGTCGAAGAACGGTATCCAGCCCAGCTTCAAGTGCAGCCAATTGCACATCGGGCGAATGAGCGGAATGACGACGAAAAGCCCCCACAAGCCGTAAACCACGCTGGGAATCGCCGCCAGCAACTCGATTAGATTTTTCAGCAAGTTCTCGAGTTGCTCGGGCAATTTTCCCCACGTGGGATGGAGGTGCAGATTCATGCGGTGCAGGATTCCGAACACGGCCTGTCCTAGATAGCCCTCGCTGAGAAAAATTGCCGCCGCCACTCCAAAAGCCGTGCCCAGCACGAGAGCCAACAGCGACGTGTAGAGCGTTCCCCAGGTTTCCGCCAGAATGCCGTAGCGGTCCGTATTGGGGTCCCATACTCTTCCTGTGAGAAAAGAGAGGCCGTATCGCTGGATCGCGGGAATAGCCGCAATCGCGATGCGCAGCACGATGAACGCAACCAGCGCGATACACAGACATGCGAACACGAAGCATGTCTTGCGAAAGATGCCGTCGATGATCATCTGCCGCTGCGAGGGCGCTTGCGTAATCTCGCCCTTGCGCGCCTGAAAGACAGCCGAAGCCACCGGCAGATGAGGTGCAGCCGAGGTTGTAGACATAGCCGTGTTCTAGTTCGTCAATCCGACGTGATGTTCTGCATTGCCGAGGTTGCCTTTGCTACCACAGCGGCGGGCAACGGAATGTAGCCCAGCGCCTCCGCATCCTTCTGCCCATCGGTCAGGCCGTACTTGACCAGGTCCTGCATGGCCTGAAGCTTGTTCTTGTCGGGATACTTTTTGTAGCAAATCAGCCAGGTGTAGGTGACGATCGGATACGCCTCGGGAGCCTCAGGATCCGATGCCCAGACGATCATGTCGTCGGGCAGGGTCGCAGACGCCAGCGCGGCCTGTCCGGAGGAGGTGCCGGCTTGCACGTACTTTCCGGCCTTGTTCTCGAGCGTGGCGACATGGAACGTTCTGGCTCTTCGCGTACCCGTACTCGATATAGCCGATCGCCCCGGGTGTGGTCATGATGCTTGCCGTAACACCCTCATTGCCCTTGGACTTGGTGCCCACCGGCCAATTCGGCATCGTGTTCGCGCCCACGTCTTTGCCGAACTCGTCGCTGATCGCGCTCAAGTGCTTGGAAAATACGAATGACGTCCCGCTGCTATCGGCTCGTACGACCACATTGATGGGAAGGTCCGGGAGGCTGGCGCCCGGGTTAGCTCCGGTGATTGCTGGGTCGTTCCAACGCTTTATCTTGCCGAGGAAGATCCCCGAATATGCCTTCCGCGAGAGCTTCAGGTTATCCACGCCTTTTAAGTTGTAGGCGAGCACGATGCTTCCCGCGGTCATCGGGAAAAGCTGCACGCCGCCCTGCACTTTCGCCATGTCTTCCGGCTTCATGGCGGCGTCGCTGGCGCCGAAGTCTACGGTGCGATCGATCACACTTTTGACGCCGCTGCCGCTGCCGACGGACTGATAGTCAACCTGAACGTTCTGATGGGAACCGCTGTAGGCCTTGAACCACTTGTTGTACAACGGCGCAGGGAAGCTGGCGCCAGCCCCTTGCAGCTTGACCTCATTGCCGGCGGCACCGCTGTTGCTGTTGCAGGCGGCAAGCACAAAGCACGCGCCCAGAATCAACGCAACTGACAAGCGCAACTTCATCGCAAATCTCCCTTCTCTCGATGCTTCAATATGCTTCTGTCGCAAATTTCAAACCGATACGCAAAATCCATTCGTGCATGATTTCGGAGTGTGATGAGACCTTTACAACGTACTGGCGAGAGGCTGCCAGTCTGCGCGTGGAATGTTACGGGATGGTGAAAACAGGGTTAACGCATGGTTAATTCTCGGGGACGTAGCAGCTCTCCGGGTCTCGCTCTTGGCGGGCGACTGCGATTGCAAATGACAAAATGGGGCCGGGCGAAAATGTTGAGATTAGCGGTGGGGATCGAATGTAAGCTTGACCTGAGTAACGGTGCGCGACGCCGCGGGAGTATATTTCCACTTCCTGACAGCAGCCATGCCGGCTTGCCCCAGCACGGGATTGCCGCCCAGGAGAGTAGCATTTTCCACATTGCCCTTCGCCGAAATCGTAACTTCCAGGCGCACAACGCCTCCGATGTAGAGTCGTTGCAGAGTCTCCGGGTAGTCCGGCTCCACGCGGGTAATCAGCTTTCTGTCGGTTGCCGTGTCATGGTCAGCCTGAGCCGCAGAAGTGCCGGCGCCCAGCGACAACGCGCAACCCAGCAGAAGCATCGTGAAGATTGTTTTCATCGGGTTACTTTTCACCGCGCAATCTCATTCCGCGATCTCTCGCATTACACTCGGTCCGAACTTAACTAAGGTAGTTTGACATCCAAGCCATAGACTTCCTGCGTGCTGCGATCGCGAACGAATACCTCGGAACCATCCGGCGCGCGGCCACTCCACAGCCCGAATGGGCCTGGATATCGATCCAGACCTTGCAGCACGAAAGCGCTCTCGGTCTTATTCTCTCCGACTTTCACTCGCCGGAAAGAATCTTCACCCGTGACCAAGTCTTCAAAGTAAAGAAACTTGCTGTCGCCGACCACGCCGGATAGCTGACTGCGCCGGCGGCCTCCGTCAGCCACAATGCCCATTTCTGGGTGTGAAAATCGTAAAGCATTAGCCTCTTGAAATCCCTGGACAACGCGGCAATGTAGCGGCCGTCCGGCGACCAGCGGGGGCTGAACAATCCCACAGATTCGGGAACTACCGAGAGGCGGCCTGAGGCTTCAGGTCAATAATTCTGATCGGTTCTGTTGACTGCCAAATGTCTCCGAACACCATCTGCTTGCCGTCTGGAGACCAGTTGGCGTCCATTTGATCACGGGGCTCAGGCAGCAGTTCTCGCGAAACTCCGCCGTCGAAGGCAATCAAAAGAATCTTCCATGGCTCCCCATTCTTGTCTGACAAGTACGCGATTTGCTTGCCGTCCGGAGACCATCGCGGCAGCGCCACCTGCTGTCCCGGGCTGGTGAGCCGGAGGCGATCACGTTCCATCCACTCGGCAACGCCACAGAGTCCCTCGGGAATCGCAACGTATGCTACCCACTGACCATCGCGGGAGAAATCCAGATCAGTGCCGGAGACTCCCTGAACAATCGGCGCAAACTGCTTGGTGCGAGGGTCATACTTCACGAATTCCCCGGCGGGTTGGACGCCCAGAGCCCATATCCTTTTGCCATTCGGATCCGGCATGGCGTTCGCGAATGACGTGGGGCCCTTGGTGAGCTGCACCGGTTTGTCGGAGGGTTTTCTTTCAAAGCGTCCCGACTGATTCGGCAAGCGCCCAAAGATTGGTCACGTTGGAAGGACGAGTTTGCGTGACCTGGAAGATGTAATAACGTCCGTCATCGGTCCAGGTTCCGCAACATTCGGCGGCAGGATTGTGCCAGCCAGGAAACAAAGCGTGCAATCCGGAGCCATCGCTCTGAATTTCCCAAATTGAAGAGGAATTCTGGCCGGTATCGTTGACGCTGAAACGAATGCGTCTGCCGTCGGGAGAAAAGCGCGGGTAGAACAAAGTTCCATTCACGCTGGTGAGTTCGTGCGCCTGCGTGCCATCCGCGTTTGCCAGAAATAAAGATGATTCCTTGACGAAAAGGATATGCTTTCCATCTGGCGACCAAGTTGCATTCCGCCCCGATAGACTGCCCAGGCGGCGCGGGGTTCCGCTGGGAATGGAAATGGACCAGAGGGCATCCTCGGTGTCCGCGTCCGTTGTGGTGACCAACATAGCGGAGTGATCCGGCGCCAGGCCTTCCACCCAAACACTAGAAAATGGAGTCTTGAAAGTGGAGGACTCAGTCCTGCCAATGGCGACCTGCGAAATTAGTTCGTGGCCGCCAGACCTTTCGCCGATGTACAGGTGCGAGCCATCGGAGAAAGCGCTCGTCTTGGCTAGGTTATCGTGGGTGAACTGTGTGACGTGCAGCACTCTTGGCGCAGGCAGCGGGGAGCGAAGCCAGGAGGCCACCCCTGCAATTACGACAGCTACAATGGTTAGAACCCACAACCAGCCCGGAGGCGCCTTGCGAGCAGTTTTTGGAGCCAGCGCTGGCGCAGCAGCGGAGTTCGTGGCGGTCATGACCCCGGATGTTAGCAAAGGCTGTCTGCAGCGCAGCCAAACCAAAGTAACCCGACTCCACCGTTGGTATTGGGCCGAGTGCGCGTGAGTTGGCAGGCGCTAGGGCGAAAGCCGAACAGAATCGCAACGGAGCGCGAGAGGTATAAAATCGCCAACTGGAATGGACAGTATCCACGGAGGACGAGTGAAAAGAACTCTCAGGCTCCATAGGTTCCTAACTGCGTTGTTAGCAATCTTTATCGCAGCCGTTGCTGCCGGACAGTCCACAGATGTTGCTTCGAACGCTCCTTATAAGAATCCCAAACTTCCACTGGAACAGCGGGTCCAGGACCTTCTCGGGCGCATGACTATCGAAGAAAAGGCCAGCATGCTGAGCGGAGCGGGCTGGATGGAGAGTGTCGCGGTTCCTCGCCTGGGTATTCCTTCGATCAAAATGGCTGACGGGCCGATGGGAATAAGGTCCTGGCTCGGGCCCTCGTCGGTGACCAGTGCTCCTGGCGTGGTGCAGCATTTCAGCAGCACAGCTTTTCCGGCAGGAATCGCAGTGGCCGCGACCTGGGATCCCGAGATTGCGCAACGCGTAGGCCAGGCGATCGGCCAGGAAGTGAAAACCATCGGCCGCGACATGATCCTCGGGCCGACCGTCAACATCCAGCGCGTGGCGCTCTGGGGGAGAAATTTCGAGGGCTATGGAGAAGATCCCTATCTCGCCGCGCGCATTGGAGTGGCATACATCAAAGGAGTGCAGAGCGAGGGCGTGATCGCTACCGTGAAGCACTTTGCCGCTAACAATGAGGAGTTCGAACGCCATCGCATCGATGAGGCCATCGATGAGCGCACGCTGCAGGAGATCTATTTCCCCGCTTTCCGAGCTGCGGTGCAGGAGGCCGGCGTCTGGGCGGTGATGTCTGCCTACAATAAGGTGAACGGAACGTATTGCGCGGAAAATCCCTTCCTGCTGCAAGACACTCTCAAAAAGGATTGGGGCTTCAAAGGTTTTGTCGTCTCCGACTGGGGAAGCACCTACAGCACCGTCGGCACGGTGAACGCCGGCATGGACCTGGAGATGCCCGGCGGGGACGTGGCTCGAACCTGGTTGAAGAAAGACGCCACGATAAAGAGCGGCAATGGCGGTGATTGGTTGGCTCCCGCGAAGGTGCTGCCCGAGGTCTCATCAGGACACATTTCGGTCGCGACCATCGATGACAACGTCAGCCGTATTCTGCGAGTGATGTTTCTTAGCGGCCAGTTCGACCATCCTCACATAGCTGCGGGCGAGATCGATACACCAGAGCAGCGGGCAGTTGCGAGAAAAGCGGCGGCGGAGAGCATCGTTCTGCTTAAGAACGCGGGCAATCTGCTGCCCATCGACCCGTCAAGAATCAAGTCGCTGGCCGTCATCGGTCCTAACGCCGCTGTGGCCCGAACGGGAGGTGGCGGCAGTTCGCTGGTGCACTCCAGCTACGTGATCACACCTCTGGATGGAATCAAGGAACGAGCGGGTAAGGGCATCGAGGTGAGCTATGCGCTGGGCGTCTCCATGCCAGGGGAGGACCCCACCAAAGACACTCCGGAGGCTCGCGATCAATTGCGCAAAGCAGCGGTCGCCGCCGCGGCGAAAGCGGATGCTGCGATTGTGATCGTGGGAGACTCTGCGGTGGTTGAACGGGAGAGCGCCGATCGTGACACTTTGGATCTGCCTGCCGGCCAGGACGAACTGATCCAGGCCGTTGCCAAGGCAAACCGCAACACCATCGTCGTCTTCAACGCCGGCGCGCCAGTAAATGTGAGCCGTTGGGTGAACGATGTGCCGTCGCTTGTGGATGCATGGTTCGGCGGTCAGGAAATGGGTCACGCAGTTGCGGACGTCCTATTCGGTGACGTGAACCCTTCGGGCAAACTTCCGTTCTCGTTCATCAATGAGTGGAAAAATTCCCCGGCCTACGGAAACTATCCCGGCGAAGACTTGCACGTGAAATACGCGGAGGGCATTTACGTCGGCTACCGGTACTTCGACAAGCATGACATCGCGACTCAGTATCCTTTTGGGTACGGACTCTCCTACACTTCTTTTGAGTACAGCGACCTGAAGATCACGCCCAGAAAGGCTTCCAGCGGTCGGGCGGTCACAGTGAGTCTCAAGCTTCGCAACCGGGGAACGCGGGCCGGCGCCGAGGTGGTGCAGCTTTACGTTCATGACGGGCACGCCAGTGTCGATCGCCCGGTCAAGGAGTTGAAAGGCTTCCGCCGTGTGGAACTCGCTCCGGGCAAGTCGGCCAACGTGACCTTTACGCTGGATAAGAGTGCGATGGCTTTTTACAGCACGCAGAAGAAAGATTGGGTCGCGGAACCCGGCACTTTCGATGTGCTGGTGGGCGCTTCCTCAAGAGATATCCGCTTGAAGGGATCGTTCGAACTCTTGCAATAGGGAGAGTCTCAGACCAGCGGGGACTATTCACAACCGCGAGGGAATTCTGGAAGAGCACGGCTCGTGAATAGCGCAAGCTAGGGTCAATCGTGAAATTCAAACTGCAACGCTGCCGGTTTTGTGGAAGAATACGAGGAGTTGAGATCCAAAAAATAGAGGCGCAAACATGATCCGACTGAGAGTAAATGGAGTGGAGCGCTCATTCGATGGCAGCCCCGACCTGCCGCTGCTGTGGTATCTGCGGGATGATCTGGGACTGACGGGAACAAAGTATGGCTGCGGCATGGCGTTGTGTGGCGCCTGCACCGTGCACATAAATGGGACGGCGGCGCGGTCGTGCATGACCGGGATGGGCACGCTGGCCGGCAAGGAAGTCACGACCATCGAAGCCGTCGGCAAGAACGGCCTGCATCCCGTGCAGCAGAAATGGATTGAGTTGAATGTGCCGCAATGCGGCTTCTGCCAGCCGGGGCAGATCATGCAGGCGATCTCCCTGCTGAAGGAAAAGCCCAAGCCGAGTGACTCCGATATCGACAATGCCATGGCTGGCAACATCTGCCGCTGTGGCACCTACCAGAGAATTCGAGCGGCCATTAAGGCGGCCGCGGGAGAAAGCGCATGACACACGCGATCAGCAATGTGAGTCGCCGCGGGTTCCTGCAGGGAGTGGTTTCGGCGGGCGCGCTGGTTTTGAGTGTGCGCTTGGTTCCTGGCGCGCTTTGGGCTGAGGAGGTGGGCGGCGAAACATGGGCAGACAAGGCCGTTCTCCATCCCAGCGTTTTTGTGGGCATTGATACCGATGGAACCGTGCATTTGGTGGCTAGCCGCTCCGAGATGGGCACCAGTAGCCGCACGACGCTTCCTCTGGTGTTGGCTGACGAACTAGATGCGGATTGGAAGCTGGTAAAGATCGAGCAGGCGATTGGAGATCCGCGCTACGGCTCGCAGGATACCGACGGTTCGCATTCCGTCCGGGATTTTTATCCGGTCATGCGCGAGGCGGGAGCTACGGCCCGTCTGATGCTGATTCGCGCGGCGGCGCAGCAATGGAAGGTGCCGGAGTCGGAGTGCGAATCCGATTTGCATGTGGTTGTCCATCGCCCCAGCAAGCGGCGCGCAGGCTATGGATCGCTGGTGCGCACCGCGGCAGCCCTACCCGTGCCCAAGAAAGAAGAGCTGCACTTCAAGCCGAAGAGCGCATGGCGTTATGTGGGCAAGGGAGCGTCCAGCTACGACTTGACCGATATCTGCACCGGCAAAGCTGGCTACGGTATGGACGCGCGGCTGGACGGTATGGTTTACGCCTCGGTGGAGCATCCTCCGGTGCTGGGCGGGATAGTTAAGTCGTATGACGAGAAAGCGCCGCTGCAGGTAGCGGGCGTGAAGCAAACAATTCCCATCCAGCCTTTTACGCCTCCGTGTGTTTTTCAGCCGCTGGGCGGCGTGGCGGTGATTGCGGATAGCACCTGGGCTGCATTGCAAGGACGAAAGAAGCTAGACGTCGTATGGGAAAACGGGCCGAATGCCAGCTACAACTCCGATCAATACCAGAAAGAATTGCAGGAGACGGCCCGCAAGCCCGGGAAGGTTGCGCGGAATATAGGCGACGTGGATGCGGCCTTTGCCAAGGGCGGGAAGATCGTGGAAGCGGACTACTACGTTCCCCATCTGGCCCACGCCATGATGGAGACGCCGGTGGCCTTGGCGGACTATCGAGATGGCAAAGTAACCGCGTGGGCTCCGACGCAGGACCCACAGTCCGTGCAGGAGACGGTAGGGAAAGTATTGGGCATTCCCAAGGAGAATGTCATTTGCCACGTGACGTTGCTGGGCGGCGGCTTTGGCCGCAAGTCGAAGCCGGATTACGTCGCCGAGGCGGCGGTGCTCTCCAAGGCGATTGGGCGCCCGGTGAAAGTGACGTGGAGCCGCGAAGATGACATTCAGTTTGGCTACTACCACGCGGTCGCGGCCATGTACATGAAGGCGTCGCTGGACGACAAGGGAAAGCCCACTGCCTGGTTGCAGCGCTCGGTGTTTCCGTCGATTAGTTCCACCTTCGTCCTGAACAATCAATACGGCAGTGCGGGCGAGCTGGGATTGGGTTGGACCGATGTGCCCTTCGACTTGCCGAATCATCGTGTGGAAAACGGTCCCGCGGAAAACCACGTCCGCATTGGATGGTTTCGCTCGGTGGCCAACATTTATCACGCGTTTGCCGTCCAGTCATTCGCCAACGAACTCGCGCAGGCGTCGGGCCGGGATTCGTTGGAGTATTTGCTGGAGTTGATCGGACCGGCCCGGATTGTGGACGTAAAAGCTTCCGCGCCCGGGTACGAGAACTACGGCGCATCTCCTCAGGACTACCCGCTCGACACGGCCCGCATGCGGCGGGTGGTAGAAATCGCGGCAGAGAAATCCGGATGGGGAAGGCGAAAGCCAGGGAAGGGAACTGGGATGGGAATTGCTGTGCATCGCAGTTTCTTGACCTACGTGGCGACCGTGGTCGAGGTAGAAGTCGACGATAAGGGTGAAGTGAAAATTCCGTCCGTGCATACCGCAGTGGATGCCGGCCTAGTGGTCAATCCGGAGGCGACCCGGGCGCAGTTCGAGGGTGCGGCGGTGTTCGGAACCAGCATTGTGCGCAGCGGCGCCATTACTGCAAAGGACGGCGTCATCGAGCAATCCAATTTCCACGATTATCCGGTGGCGCGGATCAACGAAGCGCCGTATCACACCAGTGTTTACATCGTGGATAGCGACGCGCCCCCGGCGGGTGTGGGCGAACCAGGCGTTCCGCCCTTCGCGCCGGCCATGTGCAATGCCATATTCGCAGCCACGGGAAAACGGGTTCGTGAATTGCCGCTTTCGAGGACAAGTCCCAGCGCATAGGGTTCTCTTCGCGGCCTCTGCGGCCTTTCTCTGCGTACTTTTGCGATTTAGGATTTTGGGGTTGACTGAGCAGTTCAAAAACCTTAAATGCAGAGGTCGCAGAGAACCCCCGCAAAGGCGCGGAGGCTGTTGGGGCAGAGGCATCAGCGGAACTTCGTTTCAACCAATCCCCAACTTCTTCTGCATCCCTTCCAACGTAACGCCCTTGGTCTCCGGATAAATGAACATCACCACGAAGAATTGCAGCACCATATGAACGGGTATCCACCGGAGGAGGCGGCCATCAGCGGGAAAATTGCCGAAATGAGGGCGTTCATGAACCAGTGAGAGAAACTCCCCAGACTCTGGCCTTTGGCTCGAACTGCGTTGGGAAAGACCTCCGCCAGATAAACCCAGATCACAGCACCCTGCGAAAAAGCAAAGAACGCTATGTAGCCGACCAGCAACCAGACCAGAAGATTCTCGTGGCGGCCGGCAAGGAAGATCGCCGCGACGCCGGCCAGACTCACCGCGGTTCCCACCGAACCCACGAACAGCAAGGTTTTGCGGCCGATCTTATCGATCACCGACATGGCGATCACGGTAAACAGTAGATTGGTCGCTCCAATGGCTACGGCTTGCAGGTTGCCCGACACTTTGCTGAAACCGGCGTGCGCAAAGATGTCGTTGAGGTAATAAAGAATGGCGTTGATGCCCGAGAGCTGGTTGAAAATGCCAATGCTCACGGCGAGGAAAATCGGGAAACGGTATTGGCGGGAAAACAACTTCTCTTCCGCCTGCTTTTGCTCCAGATGAATCGACTCGACGATCTCCTGCAGGTGCTGCTCAAAGTTTTCCTCTCCGGTCATCTCTAGGACGATTCTGGCTTCGTCCACTCTCCCCTGCTTGACCAGCCAGCGCGGGCTGCGTGGGATGCCAAACAACAGCAGAAAGAACAATGCCGCGGGAAGGGCCGCCACGCCTAGCTCCCAACGCCACTCCGCTGCCCCGAGATGGCGGAGCGCGATCAGGAAATCTGAAAAGTAGGCCAGGAGAATGCCGAACACCACGTTGAACTGAAAAAAACCGACCAGGCGACCGCACAGGTTTGCCGGCGCGATTTCTGCAATGTACATCGGTCCCAACACCGAGGAGCCGCCGATACCAGTCCGCCGATAAAGCGAAAAAACACCAGCGAATACCAGCTCCATGCTCCTGCGCATCCGAAGGCCGAGATCAGGTACAGGATTGCCATGAGCCGCAGGCTGTCCCGGCGGCCCAGTCGCGCTCCTGGGATTCCGGCCAGCATCGCTCCGAGGATCGTTCCCCAAAGGGCGCTGGCTACGGTCACGCCTAGCAAACTGGGCGTGAGTGAGTACTGTTGCGTGAGCGCTGCAGTAGTGCCGGAAATTACGGCGGTGTCAAAACCAAAGAGCAGGCCGCCTAGGGCGGCGACAACCGTACTTTTTACCAGGGTTGGGTTTAGTTTCAGGCTGACTCCGGAAGATCAGGCTGCGCAGGCTCATTGAGAGCGCCGACGATGGCCTCGACATCATAGACGCAGCCGGCCCATACGCCACCGCTGCGCTGCACCAGCGCCGCCCACAGCCGTGTATCCTCGGGCAACTCCGGATCAGGAGCCAGGTCGGCGCGTGGCTCGCGGAGCGTCAGGCGGCGCGTGCCTTCCCTAGCGTCGAATACTTCGCCATTCTCGCCAACGAAATCAACCGTGGCTTTCAGATTCACGCGGTCCACAACAATCTCGATCAGGTCGCCGTCTCGAATTTTCCCAATCGTTCCACCAGCCAACGCCTCAGGGGATACGTGCCCAATGCAGGCGCCAGTCGAAACGCCGCTGAAGCGAGCATCGGTAATCACCGCAACGTGTTTGCCGAAAGGAAGATGTTTCAGAGCGGAAGTCACCTGATAAATTTCCTGCATGCCCGAGCCCATGGGGCCGCCGCAGATCAGAACCATGACGTCGCCTTCACGCACCTCGTGGTTCTTGATGGCGTGAATCGCAGACCTCTCAGACACAAACACCCTGGCCGGACCGCGCCTGCGAAAGATTCCGTCCGCTCCGACCACCGTCGGGTCGATGGCCGTGCTCTTGATGACTGAGCCTCCGGGAGCAATGTTTCCGACGGGGAAGCAGACGGTGGGCACCAGGCCGCGGGACTTGGCGCGATCCGGGCTCATGATCACGTCATCGGGATCGATGCCATCTTGCCGTTGCAGCGCGCTGCGAAGTTCATGCCGGCGGCGGCTGTCCTGCCACCAGTCGAGTGTGACATCCAACTTCTCTCCGCAGACGGTCATGACGCTGGTGTCGATCAGGCCTGCACGCCGCAGATGAAGCATCACTTCAGGAACTGCGCCCGCAAGAAAGACCTGCACCGTCGCGTGATTCCTGGGCCCGTTGGGAAGGGCATCCACCAGCCGGGGCACCTGGCGGTTGAGAAGATCCCAGTCGGCTACTGACGGGCGGCGCAGCTTCGCCGAATAAGCGATTGCGGGTATGTGAAGAAGCAAGTTCGTGGAGCCGCCAAAAGCAGCGTGGGCCGCCATGGCATTCTGCAATGCTCCCGGAGTCAATACCTGTTTGGTGGTAATGCCCAGTTCATGCATTCGCAGAACGGCGCGTGCCGAGCGCTTCGCGGCATCGAGCCAAACTGGCTGCCCGGAAGGTGCCAGCGCAGTGTGCGGCAATGACAGCCCCAGAGCCTCCCCTACCACCTGCGAGGTTGCAGCCGTGCCCAGAAACTGGCAGCCGCCACCGGGGCTGGCGCAAGCGCGGCAGCCCACCTCGGCGGCATAGTCCAGCGTGATTTGCTGGTGAGAGAAGCGCGCGCCGATGGTCTGCACCTGGCCTGCGTCTTCTCCGCTTTCTGGCAACAAGCTGACGCCGCCTGGCACCAGAACGGTCGGCAGATCGTGGCTGGCTGCCAGCGCCATCATCATTGCCGGCAGACCTTTGTCGCAGGTGGCGATGCCAACCACTCCCTTGCCCGTGGGGAGCGACCGGATCAGCCGCCGAAACACGATCGCGGCATCATTCCGGTAGGGAAGAGAATCGAACATGCCGGTAGTGCCCTGAGTCCGGCCGTCACAGGGATCGGTCACTGCGCCGCTGAACGGGACCGCGCCCAAGGTTTTCAATTCTCGCGCGGCTTCGGCGACCAACAGGCCAACTTCCCAGTGCCCGGTGTGAAAGCCGAGTGCGATGGGAGTTCCGTCTTCGGCGCGAAGCCCTCCGTGCGTGCTCAGTAGGAGGATTTCCGGCCCAGAGAGTTGGTCGGGACTCCAGCCCATGCCAACATCCATGCTGAGGCCGAAGAGGTTTCCGGAAGGCTGGGTGAGAAGCATCTCCGGGGTCAGAAGAAGTTTTCCGGCAGGCCCCGGGGAGTGTGTGCGCACGCTGGCCAGCGGCACATCGGGAGTTTCTAAGACTGAGGTGAGTGAGATCGTCGTAGGGAATGCTCCTCGCCCAACTAAATGACGGGCCTCAGAACTCTAAGACCAATTCACGAGTTCCCGCAAGCAGGGTGACACATCTGCAGCGTCTGATCTGCGGATTTTCTTTGCGAGCTTTGCGGTTGAGGCTTTGACTGCTGAAAGTGCAAAAAAGCTTTTAACCGCAAAGCTCGCAAAGAAAATCCGCAAAGGACGCAGAGCAATTCTGAGGGCTGCTCAGAACTTGCGTGAGTGCTCCTTGGCCCAGCGCTCAATTACCACTTTCTTATCGGTGTAGAACTCGACGCCGTCACGACCCTGGCCGTGCAGGTCGCCAAAGAAGCTATTCTTCCAGCCACTAAACGGGAAGTACGCCATGGGCGCTGCCACGCCAATGTTGATGCCGATATTTCCCGCAGGCGCCTCGTAACGAAAACGCCGTGCCGCCGCGCCGCTGGAGGTGAACAGCGACGCTTGGTTCCCGTAGACGCTGCGTTGCAGAAACGCCAGCGCTTCATCCATGTCACTGGCATGCACCATGCTCAATACCGGACCGAAGATCTCCGTATCGGCCACTTCACTGGTGGCAGGCAGGCCGTCGAGAATTGTAGGTCTGACAAAGTTGCCGTTTTCGCCCCGGGGAATCGCCGCTTTACGGCCATCGAGCAACACTTTGGCGCCCTGTTGTTCTGCGGCATCGATCAGCGATTCCACGCGGGTTTTGCTCTGCGGCGTGATCACTGGGCCCATGTGTATACCTTCGTCGAGGCCGTTTCCCACCTTAAGATGGGCGGCGGACTCAGCCATCGCGTCGCGAAAGGTCTTCTGCGCTTCTCCAATCGTCACCGCCACCGAGACCGCCAGGCAACGCTGGCCGGCGCAGCCGAAGGCGCTGTCGGTAATGATCTGGGTTGCGCTCTGCATGTCGGCGTCGGGTAGGACGATCACATGATTCTTGGCGCCTCCCTGGCACTGCGCGCGCTTGCCATTGGCCGCCGCCCGGGCATAAACGTACTTCGCAACCGGAGTTGAACCTACAAAGCTGATCGCCCGAATCTGAGGATGATCTAACAGCGCGTCCACCGCAGCCTTGCCGCCGTTGACCAGATTGCACACACCTTTCGGCAGTCCGGTACGCTCCAGCAGTTCGAAAGCGAACTTCATGGTGAGTGGTACGCGCTCGGAAGGCTTTACGATGAATGTGTTCCCGCAGGCAATGGCGTAGGGCAGAAACCAGAAAGGAATCATGGCGGGGAAATTGAATGCTGTGATCGCCGCGACCACTCCCAGCGGCTGGCGGATCATGGTTTCGTCGATACCGCGCGCGACGTCCTCCAGGTTATAGCCCTGCATCATGGTAGGGATGCCGCAGGCGACCTCGACATTCTCTATTGCGCGCCGCATCTCGCCCTTAGCCTCGGCCAGGGTCTTGCCATTTTCCTGCGTGATCACGCGTCCGAACTCGTCGATGTGGTCTTCGAGGAGTTGCTTGAGCTTGAACAGTGGCTGGATACGGTCTTCCGGAGGGGTCCGCCGCCACTCGGGAAATGCCGCCGCAGCTGCTTCTACTGCAGTGCCGACTTGCGCGGCATCAGACATAGGCACTTCCGCCAGCACTTCCTGCGTTGCAGGATTGAGGACGGGCTGGTATTGCGATGGCGAACCTAGGTGCCACTGACCGTCAAAATAATTGCCAATCCGCTCTGTTGCGGGCATACGATGCCCTCCTTTTCAACCATTCGCGTGGAGCATCCATACTACTTCAGACTTGCGGCCTCTTGAAGGGCAGCGAAGTCAACTGCCAAGGCATCAACCGCCAAGGACACGAAGTTTCACGAAGGCCTTCCTGGCGAGATTTCCTTCGTGTACCTTCGTGCCCTTCGTGGTTAAGGCTCTTGTATGATTCGACCGAGAGGCAATAGCATGCAAGCACCCATGACCGAACAACTTTCCACCTCGCAGATTAAAGAGCTTACTTCCAAGTACACATACGGTACCTGGCGCCGGCAGAAGGGATGGTCGCCGCTTCCAATCGTGGATGCCGAGGATTGCTATTTCGTGGACTCCGACGGCAAGCGCTACCTGGATTTTTCGGCGCAACTGATGTGCGTGACTCTGGGGCACAAGAATCGCGCGGTGGTCGAAGCCATCGCTGAGCAGGCGAGGAAGCTGGCTTTCATCGGTCCCGGCTTCGCGACTGAAGTGCGAGCCGAACTAGCCAAGCGTCTGCTGGAAGTTCTGCCCAAGGGGCTGGACAAATTCTTTTTTGCCACCTCCGGCACCGAGGCCAACGAAGCGGCATTCAAGATTGCCCGCATGTTCACGGGCAAGACCAAGATCATCTCCCGCTACCGCTCCTACCACGGGTCGACCATGGGATCGGTTGCCGCGACCGGCGACCCCCGCCGCTGGGCCATGGAACCAGCCAGCAAAATTCCCGGAGTCATTTTTGCTCCCGAAGTGAATTGCTACAAATGCCCCATCGGACACACTTACCCCGGCTGCGATATTGCATGCGCGCAATACGTCGAGCACATGATCGCGAACGAGAGCGATGTCGCCGCTGTAATTGTCGAGCCGGTGGTGGGGACCAACGGCGTGTTGGTGCCGCCGAAGGAATACATGCCGCGTCTGAGAAAAATCTGCGACGCCAACGGCGTACTGCTGATCGCGGACGAGGTCATGAGCGGCTGGTGCCGCACCGGAAAATGGTTTGCCATGGATCATTGGAATGTCATCCCCGATATTCTCACCACGGCCAAAGGCATCACGAACGCCGCTATCCCCCTCGGGCTTTGCGCTACGTCGTCGAAGATCGCGGCTTATTTCGACGAGCATTTCTTCTCTCACGGGCATACGTATGAGGCCCATCCTCTTACCCTGGCTCCGGCGATCGCGTCGATCAACGAAATGAAGCGCTTGAATCTGGCGCAGCGCGCCACTGAAGTCGGCGCTTACCTGGGAGAAAAGTTGACGGCGTTGCAAGCGCGGCATCCCTCCATCGGAGAGGTTCGCGGCCTGGGAATGTTCTGGGGAGTTGAGTTGGTTAAGAACCGGACGACCAAGGCTCCGTTCAATTCCATGCTCGACAAAGTCTCCGGAAAACCATTGCTGGTTGACCGCGTGGCTGCGCGCATGATGAGCAACGGAGTTTATCTGCAAGCCTGGATCAGCCACTTCGTTTTTGCCCCACCGCTGATTATCAGCAAGGAAGAGATCGACCACGGAGTGGCGGCCTTCGACGAGGCGCTGAGCATCGCCGACGCGGAAGCAGAGTCATAGGATTTGTGTGAGGACAGCCGAGGGCGGCTGCCCCCAACATGATCCTGCTCAGTGGCTCACTGTCGATTCTCGCACCACGAGCTTGGGCGCGAGCCGGACGGATTGTGGCGGTCCCGCCTTCTTAGAGCGGCGAATGCCAAGCGCCAGCTTGGCAGCTTCTTCTCCCAGCCTATAACTGTCCTGATCCACGGAAGTCAGAGGCACGCGCAGATATTGCGAGTACGGCAGATTGCCGCAACCCACCAGCGCGATATCCTGTGGGATGCGCAGGCCGGCTTCCAGAATCGCCTGCATGGCCCCCACCGCTGCAGGATCGTTGAAGCAAAACACCGCATCTGGGCACGGCTTCAGCCGAAGCAGGCTCTGCATCGATTGAAAACCGGTCACGTGTCCGCCTACGTCCCCCAAAGCCCGAGTGGCGAGATATTCAGAAGGGATGTCGATGCCATGCTGGGCAAGCGAACGCCGATAGCCTTCCATGCGGCCCAGCGACGTACTTACCCGTGGCCCGCCAATGTGGGCGATGCGGCGGCGGCCCAGGTCGATCAGGTGTTTGGTTGCCATTTCGCCAATCAGCAGGTCATCGTTTCCAACAAAATTCGCTGAATAGCCTTCGAAGCTTCGATCGATGAGGACGTAGGGTGTGGTCTGCTTTTTTATTCTGGCAAAGTTATCCGGACTTTGTTGACATGAGGCAACCAGCAGAACGTCGACACGGCGGGCCAGCATCTCCTCGATCTCCTTCTTTTCCAAATCCGGATCTTCCTTGGAAGACGAAAGAATGAGACCGTAACCCTGTTCACGCAAAACGCTGGAAAGACCGTTGGCCAGCTCCGCAAAAAAGGCGTGGACCAGATCGGGGACGATCAAGCCCACAACGAAGGTGCGGCCCGTGCTCAACCCGCGAGCCGCGAGATTCGGCCGGTAGTTGAGTTCCTTTACACGCGCGAGAACGCGCTTCTTGGTTGCCTCGCTGATATCGTGGTGATTGTGTATAGCTTTCGATACCGTGACAACCGAGACCCCCAGAGCGTCCGCGATATCTTTCATGCGTACAGTCATGCGCTGATTTTCTCAGACCTGTGCGAAGTTCGGGTAGCATAATTCCGTCAGTTGTAGCCCGTCCCGCTTTGTGAAATCCTCTCGTTGGATTCTGCCGATACACTCCACGTAGTGAGGTGACTGATGGCCTGCAACCCTGAAGTGTTGAAACAAGTTCCACTCTTTGCGCTCCTCGATGACGACGAGACTGCGGTCTTAGCCGGGCAAGTCGAGCTTAGGACGTTCGCTCCCAGGCAGCGCATCTACAAGAGGGGCGATGCTGGCGAACGGGCGTACGTCATGGTTTCCGGCATAGTCCGGGTTACGACCGTGGATGAAGATCAGCAGGAAGTGATCGTCGATGAGCCGGCTCACGGTGAATTTTTTGGATTTGCCTCGATGCTGGAGCAGACGCCGCACCAGACCGATGCTTTTGCCATGGATGAAGCCGTCTGCATCGAGGTCGATCGCCACGACATCGCGATTCTGCTGGAACGCAAGCCGATGGCGGGAATGGACATGTTGACAGTACTTGGCCGTCAATTCCACGCGGCGCAGCAATTGGTACGGGTTCGCGCCAGCCGCAATCCCAACGTGATGATCGAGGAAGAGGCCACCTTCGGGGAGCGCATCGCGGACTCCGTCGCCCGTTTCGGTGGCTCGTGGGCTTTCATCATCACCTTTGGTGTGGTCCTGATCGTGTATGCGACGATCAACTCAGCCTGGCGTAGCGTACTGTGGGATCCTTATCCTTTTATCCTGCTAAACCTATTCCTGTCGATGCTGGCGGCTATTCAGGCGCCGGTGATCATGATGAGCCAAAACCGCCAGGACACCAAGGACCGTCTGCGCGGCGAACTCGACTACGAAGTCAATCGCCGGGCTGCTTCCGACATTCAGGGTTTAGCGCACAAGCTGAATCTGCTGGGCGACAAAATGGGCGACATCGAAGATTTGCTGCGGGCCAGCGAGTCGGGGGTGGGAAGACGATAGCGGTGAGAATCAATTGCTAGAGTTCTGACGGGTGAGTTGGAATGGCCGCGCGGGGTACTGCTGTCGATGAGACGGATGAGATCAAGTAGTTGCGCGCCATGTCGCGGAACGCCTGCACCTGATCGGATTGCCACGCGGCATCCGTTTGAAGTTCGCCAGCCATCAACTCCGCGACGCGAGGTGCCATTTCCCTGGCGGCCCGCGCGTTGAGAAATAGAGCCCGGGTGCGGCGCGCCAGAACGTCTTCCACGGTGCGCGCCATTTCCACTCGGGCCGCCCAAACGACCTCAGCTCCGCAGTATTTCAACGCCGGATGCAATGGTCTGCCTAAGGCGGGGTCGTCGCGGATCATATCTTGGAGGGCGGCTGCGTCGGAACCGTAAGCTGCCAGAATTCCAAACTCGCGGGCATTCTTGTGCGAGCCATGGATATCGAGATGTAGCGTCACTGATGGCGCCTCGGGAAGCCTTGCAAGAGTGGCGGCCTGGCTGATGCAATCCTCGGCCATGTGGCGATAGGTAGTCCATTTTCCGCCCGCGATATTCAGCAATCCTGAACTGTCGATGCGAATCACGTGGTCGCGAGAAAGCGAAGCTGTGTTGCCGGCACCTTCGCTGCTGACCAGCGGGCGGATGCCTACAAAAACGCTCAGGACATCGCTGCGCGTGGGTACTTTGTGAAGATACTGGCCTGCCGTCTCCAGAATGAAATCGATTTCCTCCGGCAAAGGGAGAGGTTCTAAAGAAGGATCGCTGATCGGAGTGTCCGTAGTTCCAACCACAGTGTGCTGGTTCCAGGGAATGGCGAACATGACGCGCCCATCGCGCGTATGTGGAACCATGATCGCGCTGTTACCAGGAAGGAAAGACCGGTCAAACACCAGGTGAACGCCTTGGCTGGGCGCGATCATGGGCGTGACGCTCGGATCCGCCAAGCGGCGCACTGCGTCGCAGAACGGGCCAGTGGCGTTGATGACAACCTTCGCATGCGCGCGGAACATTTGTCCGGATTCGACCTCGCGTGCTTCCACGCCCTCAACAAAGCTATCCGCATCTTTTATCAGCCCGGTGACCTGGGCATAATTCAGCAAAGTTGCGCCATGATCTGCCGCGGTTTGCACCAGGTTGATGAGGAGACGGGTGTCGTCGAACTGGCCGTCGTAGTAGACGACGCCTCCACGCAGCCCTTCGGTTCGGATGGTCGGCAAGCGGGCCAGAGTCTCCTCGCGCGAGAGCAATTGGGAAGCGCCAAAACCGTATTCGCCGGCGAGCAGGTCGTAGAGCTTCAGGCCCAGGCCATAGAAAGGCGCCTCCCACCAGTCGTATCTGGGGACGACAAAAGCTAGATCGCTGACCAGGTGAGGAGCGTTTTGCCGGAGAATGCCGCGCTCTCGCAACGCCTCCATGACCAACGAGATATTTCCCTGTTCGAGGTAGCGCACGCCGCCGTGAACCAGTTTGGTACTGCGGCTGGACGTGCCCTTGCCGAAGTCGCTCTGCTCCAGCAGGAGAACCTGATACCCCCGCGACGCCGCGTCGACGGCAGCGCCTACCCCAGTAGCGCCACCACCAATAATGACAATGTCCCAGGGCTCAGTGCGGCTGAGGGCGCGTTGCAGCATTTCCTGGCGGTTCATGCTGGTGTCTTGGCTTCCCACGCCTTAGACCGCGACAGCGCCTGATTCCATCGTTCTCGCAGACTCTGGGCTCGAGAGCGTGGCATGCGCGGCTCGAATCTTTGTTCTTCCCGTGGCAACCCAACAACCTCTTCTATGCCGCGCCAGAATCCCACGCTAATGCCGGCAAGATACGCAGCTCCCAGAGCCGTGGTTTCCGTGACAGCGGGACGCACCACAGGTATGCCAAGGATGTCCGCTTGAAACTGCATGAGGGCATCGTTCTTCGACGCGCCGCCATCGACGCGCAACTCCCGCAGCGAAGTTCCTGCGTCCGATTGCATGGCATCGAGCAAATCTGCCACCTGATAGGCAATACTCTCCAACGCCGCGCGCGCAATGTGACCCGCCTGCGTGCCACGGGTCAGGCCGAACATCGAGCCTCGCGCATACTGGTCCCAATGCGGTGCGCCCAGCCCCACGAAGGCGGGGACAAAGTAGACGCCTCCATTATCGGAAACAGACGCTGCCAGAGCCTCGATCTCGGTCGAGTTTCGAATCAGCCCTAACCCATCGCGCAGCCACTGCACGACTGCGCCGCCGACGAACACGCTTCCCTCCAGCGCATATTCAGTCGTATTGCCGATTTTCCAGGCGACCGTCGTCACCAGCCGATTCAACGAGGGCACGGCCGGGTTCCTATGTTTTGCAGCATGAAGCATCCGGTTCCGTAGGTATTCTTCGTCAGGCCCGGAACATTGCAGCGCTGGCCAAAAAGAGATGCCTGCTGATCTCCGGCTATTCCGGCGATGGGGATGCCTTCCAGTCCAGCAACGCCGGTCACTTCAGAATAAATTTCACTGGAGGCGCGAACCATGGGCATCAGTGACGCAGGCACCCTCAAAAGCCGCAGCAATTCTTCGTCCCACCCGCCAGAGTGAATATTAAAGAGCATGGTGCGCGAGGCGTTGCTGACGTCGGTGAGATGACTGCGGCCCGCGGTCAATTTCCACACCAGCCAACTATCGACTGTGCCAAAGGCTAGCCGGCCCGCCTCGGCGAGTTGGCGCGCTCCGGCTACGTTGTCCAGAATCCAGGTGATTTTGCTGCCGGAAAAATAGGAATCGATCAGCAGTCCGGTACGTTGCTGAATCATGGGCTCGTGGCCCGCGGCTTTGAGCTGATCGCAGAAGGCGGCGGTGCGGCGATCCTGCCAAACGATGGCGTTGTAGACCGGTGTTCCGCTCTCGCGATCCCAGACAATCGCGGTCTCGCGCTGGTTGGTGATTCCGATCGCAGCGACGTCCCGAGGATGAACCCCGGCCCGCGTCAATGCCTCAACCGCAACGCTGACCTGCGAAGTCCAGATTTCCTGCGGATCGTGCTCTACCCATCCGGGCTGGGGAAAAATTTGTTCGAATTCCCGTTGAGCTACTGATTTGATGGCGCCGTCGTGATCGAACAAAATCGCCCGCGAACTCGTAGTGCCCTGGTCCAGCGCCAGAATGTATTGCACAAAGTCTCCTTAAAATGCGCTTTGCTTCACGTTCCCATTGCGTTAGGTTTTCTCCGCAGAGGGCCTCCGTAGAGATCGTTCGCTTAGGAGCTCCGTAGAAATCGCCGGATACCGAAATCGTAAACTCCAGCTCCCACCAAACCGCCCACCAGCGGCGCCACCACCGGAACCCACCACACACTGGACCGATCGGTCAGGCCATTATTACGAAAGCCGGCCAGCACGGTAAACACGCGGGGCCCGAAATCGCGTGCGGGGTTGATCGCGTATCCATGCATGGCGCCGAAACTCATACCGATTGCCACCACCACTAATCCAATCATCAGCGGCGCCAGATTCGCTCCCGGCGGCGCATTGAATTCGTCCGTGATGGCGAAAACCAGCAGCAGCAACAACGCCGTGCCGATCACCTGGTCGAGGAATCCGGCTTGCGGCAGTGAAGGGAAGGCCGGGAACGTCGTGAACACGCCGGCGGTCTTTTCCAGCTGCGGATCGAACCGGTGGAATGCCGGCAGATAATTCCAATACACCAGCGCCGCAGCGGCAAAGGCTCCCACAGTTTGCGCCAACGAATAAGGAATCACCTTGCGCCAGGGAAATCCGCGGAAGGTCGCCAGGGCCAGCGTAACCGCAGGATTGAGATGCGCCCCGGAAATCTTTCCGGCGACGTAGATTCCCATGGTGACGCCGAGTCCCCAACCGAGCGTGATATTGGTGTATCCCCCGTGAATGGTCTCGCCCGGAACCGCGGAAGGGAACAGAACCACCATAGCAACCACGCCTGTGCCGAACAGAATGAGCACGAAAGTTCCCAGGAACTCCGCGACTAATTCGGCGACCAGCGTGGGTCTGGCATTCATCATCACCGCCCGGCAAGCGTTTTCAAGCCGCCGAGCAGTCTAAATTCAAAACCTATCATTTGGGAAACGGGAATTTCTCAAGGACGGACGTCACGATCTACGCGCTGGCGCCGTGGACTCGCGCAGTACCAACTCGGGTTCGACGGCGATTTCCTGCGGATATTCTTTGGCGCCTTCAATTCGTTCCACCAGCGTCTGGGCCGCAATCTCTCCCATGCGCCGCAGGGGCTGGCGCACCGTCGTCAGACTGGGCGAATGGAAAGCCGCGCCCTGAATATCGTCGAAACCGACCACAGAGATGTCATTCGGCACTCGCAGTCCAGCCTCGTGAAACGCACGAATCGCGCCGATAGCGGAAATGTCATTGAAGGCGAACAGCGCGGTGAACGGATGTTTCCGGGCCACCAGTTCCTTCGCATAGGGATAACCCAGGATTGGAGAAGACTCATCCACATCGATCTGCACCGTCAACTCGGGGCGAATCGCGATTCCCATCTCTGCCGCCACTTCGGAGATGGCGTTCCATCGGTCTACCGCGTCGGAACTCGCCGGATTCCCACGCATGACTGCGATGTCGCGATGACCCAACTCTACCAAGTGCTGCAAAGCCAAGGTCGCGGCGCGGCGATGATCGAGAACAATATTAGTTACGCCTTCGTGCAGCCCGTGCCCTGAGACTGCGACCGTCGGAAGCGGCAAGGACCGCTCGAGGTTCAAATCCACGGTGATGAAGCCTTCGACACCGCGTTCCAAAAGCAGCCGCGTGTATTTCTCAAACAGGTCAGGATCGTGACGATGCACCCCAGTCACGAAAAAATAATCCTTCTGCCGCGCATAGTTCTCGATTCCGGCAACCACGAGTGCTCCATATCCGTCGCCAATATCGTGAGCCAGAACGCCAATGGTATAAGTCCGCTTCTTGCGCAAGGAACGGGCGAAAAAATTCGGGCGGTAATTAAGCTCGCGGGCCGCGGCCAGGATGCGATTCTTAGTGTGCTCGGGTATGTGCTCGGCGGAAGGAGCGTTGTTCAGGACTGCGGAAACCGTTCCCGGAGAAAGGCTAAGGTGCTCGGCGACAGCTTTCAGGGTAACTGCCGGCTCTGATCCATTTCCGCCTTTTTTAGCTGGCCCCATTTTAGGATACCTAGTCTACTGCCTGCTTCCCGTTGCTCAGTTCCCACGCCCAATATAACCACCAGCTGGCACCAATTGAGCAATATTATCGCGGACGAGCCCAAAAGGGTCGGCAGCCACGAACTAGGGCCGTTTTTCCATACTGTACCGCTTACTTTGAGGACGCCAGCCGACTTCCTATCCTCCTCCCGGGGTTTTATGCGGAGGTGCGCAAAATTTTTGCTTGACAACGTTTATAGAGGTACAGCTTAATAGGGCGCAGCGTGAGGCCCAGCGTTGGGGCTTTCCAGAAAAACGATATTGTTCCACAAAATCGTTAAATCATTCGCGGTGCTGGCCGGAGGCTACAAAACTATGAAGTTGAAGGCGTGGGTTGTCGCACTCTCCCTGCTTGTGTGTTTGCCGCTATATGGGCAGAAAGTCACAAGCGCAATTCGAGGCACAGTAACAGACCAGACCGGCGCGGTTCTTTCCGGCGCCCAGGTCACGGTGGTCAACACAGCTACTGCTGATACGCGCACGGCTGTTTCGGGTTCAGAGGGCGAATTCGCCGTGACGGACTTGGTACCCGGGATGTACGACATCCGGGTCAAGCATGCCAATTTTAAGGAAGCCATCAGCAAGAGCAACGAGCTTCACGTCTCCACCGACTTGGCGGTAACCATCACCATGCAGGTCGGCTCGGCGGGCGAGCAAGTGACCGTTGAAGCCAACGCCATTCAAGTTGAAACAACCACCGGCGCAGTTGGAAACGTGGTCGACAGCAAGCAGGTAACTGAACTGCCGCTGAACGGCCGCAGTTTCACTCAGCTCACGCAGTTGATGCCGGGTGTTTCTCCCGCCAGCAACTTCGACGCCAAGAACAAGGGTCTGATGACCGGTGTCGATTTCTCGGTGAACGGCAACAACACCACCGGCAACCTCTTCCTGGTGGACGGCGTCAACAATAACGACATCGGTTCGAACCGCACCATTCTGGTGTACCCCTCGATCGACGCCATCCAGGAATTCAAGATTCTGCGCAACAGCTATGGACCGGAATATGGCCAAGCCATGGGCGCGATCATCAACATCGTGACCAAGGGCGGTACCAACCAGTTCCACGGCGGCGGCTTCTACTTTGGCCGCAATGACAAGCTGGCGGCAACCGACTTCTACAATCTCCAGACCAATCAGCCGAAGAACATCCTCCGTCGTAACGACTGGGGTTACAACATCGGCGGGCCGATCGTGAAGGACAAGTTGTTCTTCTTCTGGTCGGAAGAGTGGAACCACGAAAAGCGCGGTGCGCTGCGGCAGGCGGTTGTTCCGACGACGGCGGAAAGGGCGGGTAACTTCGCTGCTGATGTTGCCGGCGACCCTTGCCATCCTGCACCGACTAACGGTATGACCGCTATTCCCGCCGGCCAACTCTCGCTCTCGGGGGCGGCCTACGTGGCTATGTTCCCCGATCCGAACTTGGCTGTCCCAGTGAGCGGTTGCAACAACTGGGCGCAGTCTCTGGTCTCTCCGATCATCTGGCGCGAAGAGAATATCCGCGTCGACTATAAGCTGGGCAAGACCTGGAGTGTGATGGCGCGCTACACGCACGATGCCTGGGACCAGGCGACGCCGAGCACGCTGAACTTCTGGGGCGACGACAACTTGCCCTCGATCGAAGAAGGCTGGCAGCAGCCGGCGCAGCAAGCCACCATTAAGTTGACCAAGCTGTTCGGGTCGACCGCCGTCAACGACTTCCAATTCTCCTTTGGCGGTAACCACATCAATGGAACTGTTGGTGGAACCGGTGGAACCATCACTGCCGGCGGCCCGATGGCTGGGTCACACCTGACCGCTGCAGCGCTGAACTTGGCCATTCTAACCAACCAGGGTACTTCCGGCCTCAACACCTTTTTCCCGGTCAGCGACAAGCTGGTCGGCACCAAGATTGGCTACCCGGGTTTCTGGGGTGGAAGCTGTCCCGCTCCTTGCCCCGGCACTACACAGAACTTGTGGAACCAGGGACCCTGGAAGAATAACGAACAGCTTTACATTGTGAAGGACGACTTCTCCAAGGTGATGGGAGCCCACACGTTCAAGCTGGGCTTCATCGGCACCCTCAACCAGAAGAACGAGCAGACGGGCAACGAGTCCACCGAAAACGCATTCTACTGGGGCGCTTCCAGCAACAACGTCGGCAACGGCGCGTTTGACCTGCTGTGGAACCAGGTGCAGTGGGGCTTCGGCGAAAGCCAGTCCAACCCGGTTTCCAAGATTCGGTGGCGTGACATCGAGTTCTACTACGGCGACAACTGGAAGATTCGCCGCAACCTCACCTTCGAATATGGCGTCCGCTGGTCGTTCCTGCGTCCACCGTTCAGCGCGAATGACCAGATCGGAAACTTTGTTCCCGCTCTGTACAATCCCGCTTTGGGCTCAGATTCTTGCAACGGCATCGAAGTGGTCAAGCTCGCCTATTGCCGTGGGCAGAACCTATCTGGATTGACCTTCCTGGGCGGCACGGTTTCTCCGAATCGCTCCATGAAGGCAGCCGACAACAACTCCATCGCGCCGCGCCTCGGTGTTGCATGGGATCCCAGGGGTGATGGCAAAACGTCTGTTCGCGCCGGCCTGGGTCAATTCTTCCAGCGCGAGCGTTTGAACAACACGTTGAACCTCTCGCTGGTACCTCCTTTCAACCTCAGCGTCGGCGGCAACCGTACATTTGACACGGCCCCGACTCCGGGATCGCTCACCGCTTCTGGTGCTCCTAACTTCGGTCAGGCGACGGACAGCAATATACCCGATACCTGGCAGTGGAACTTCACGGTGGAGCGCGAGCTGGCACGGGACACGAAACTGGAAGTGGCCTATGTTGGCAACAAGGCTCTGCACATCATGCGGCACAACGATGTGAACGAGGTTCCGCTCGCGAACCGATATCATTTCGCGACCAACAACACCAACTCAGACCGGCCGTTCGGTGTAGGTAACTGGGGCGCAATTCCGGTTGCCTACTGGACCGCCCAAGCTAACTACCATTCGTTACAAGCCCTGTTCCGCACGCGAGTGAAGGGACTGGACGCACAGTTTGCCTATACTTACTCGAAGTCGCTCTCTGACTCCGACCCGACCATCAGCGGCAATGCCAACCAGGTCAGCTTGCAGCTTGATCCGGCGCAGCCGCATCTGAACTACGGCACTACGAATATCAACCGGCCGCACACTTTTGTCGGCAGCATTGTGTACAACATTCCGACATTTGCGGGCCACAGCGCACTCGCGAGAAACCTCGCGGGAGGCTGGGAGTTGGCCGCGATACCCAGCTATTCCACGGGGACGTCGATGTCTGTCTTTACCAGCAATAACTTGGACAACAGTGGTCCAGTGGTCAGCAGCGGTGGAGTGTCGGGCACCGGGACTCCGCAAACCAACGTTCGGCCAATGCGGGTTGCGGGGCAGGGATGCTACGCTACCAACCGCACAGCGGCAACAAGGAACACGTGGCTAAACCCCAACGCTTGGACCATGGTAGGGTTCCCAGTGGGTGGATTTGGCAACGACGGAATTGGAGACTGCCTGACACCGGGTATCGCCAATACCGACTTCTCCGCCTACAAGAACTTCAAGGTCACGGAACGAGTGACCGTGCAGTTCCGCATGGAGTTCTATAACGTGTTCAACAAAGTCCAGTTCCTGGGGAACTCCGCAGGTGGAACCTTTGTTGGCAATCAGATCTCCAACGGCAACAACGTCACCAACGCGGATCCCACGCACGTGTCCAGCTTTACCCCGAACTCAGGTTTCGGCATAGACACCAAAGACAAGGGTCCACGTGAAATTCAGTACGCTCTGAAGATCACGTTCTAACTGCTTCAACTCTTACCGGGTGGGACTTGACTTAGGCCAAGTCCCACCCTTAGTTTTTTTATATGGCCTCGCGTTGCTGTTGGTTCCCTCCCGTTAGGTATTCATCGTTCGGGGCCGCCGCCCTCGGATACCTCGGCCCAATCGTGTTGTTGCTGGCCGGTGCAAGCTATGGCCAGGCTCCCCAAACCTCCTCTTCCTCTGCTCCTGACGCTTTGCAACAGCACTACGAGGCAGCACGCACCTATGGCCTTGGCGGCGATCAGGCGCAAGCCCTGGCCGAGTACAAGGCCTTCCTGGCAGAGGCCTTCCGCCGCATGGGAGACGCGTGGGCGACCGCCGGCGATATGAAGCAGGCCGGCGACTACCTCGACGACGCTCTAACCCTGGCCCCTGACGATCCCAACGTTCTTGTCGACCGTGCGTCTGCCTATCTGGAGGAGGGCAAGTTTCTCGAGGCAAAATCTGCAGCGGAGAAGGCTCTGCGGCCTGGACCGACGAATGTCCGGGCAGAATACGTAATTGCCCGCGCTTTCTTCGAAGAAGGGAAATACGAGGAAGCCAAGGAACATCTTGAAAAAGCGGTGGTAGCCAGTCCAACTCTTGAAATCGGGTATGCCCTAGGCGCCACCTATCTCAACCTCAAGGATCTGACGCGGGCTCGCCTGCTGTTCGACGAAATGATCACCGGACTCGGCGACACTCCGGGGCTGCGTCTGCTGATCGCCCGAGCTTACCGGGAGACGGAATATTGGGATGAGGCCGTGGCGGAGCTGAAGAAGGCGGTTGCAAAATATTCCAAAGCTTCGCAAATTCATTACTTCCTTGGATTGGCCTACCTGGGCCGCGACAATGATGCCGGCATTCCTGCGGCCATTGTGGAATTCCGCGCTGAGCTGAAGAATAATCCTGATGACGCCCGCACCCACTACTTGCTGGGATATTCGCTCTTCAAGCAGCACGACGTGCCGGCGGCGGAAGCCGAGTTGTTACGCACTACGGCCCTGGAACCCCAGAACGCGGACGCGTGGATTTATCTGGGTCAGCTATACGCTGAAAATAATCGCCAGAAGGATGCGGAGGCGGTTCTCCGCAAAGGCCTGGCCATGGTTAAAGACGACTCGATGGGCAGTATGGTCGACCGCGCGCACTATACCCTGGCGCGTATTCTTTTGGATACCGGCCGGCGCGAGGAAGGTTTGAAGGAACTAGCCGCGTCGGAGCAGATTCGCAAGCAGCGCCTGCAGCAGCAGATTGCACAGCAACAGGCTGCGTCCGACGCCCCAGACCTTAAGGCCGCCGAGTTATCTTCGACCGAGGACAAGAAGGGAACCCCGGAGCAAAGAGCCAAGGCCCAGGCCTACATCGACCAGCTTCGGCCTGCTGTGGCGGACGCTTTCAATAACCTCGGGGTTGGGGCCGCCTCCCAGAAGGACTTTGCCGCCGCGGTAACGTACTTCCAGAAGGCGGCAAAGTGGGATCCAACATTGGAGAATGTGGACCGCAACCTGGGCATGGCAGCCTTCTATGACGGCCGATATCAGGACGCCATTGCCCCCCTGGACCGGCACCTGCAAAGCCATTCTGATGACCTCCGCGCCCGCGCTGCTCTGGGGCTTAGCTACTTTTCGCTGGAGAACTATGCCAAAACGTTGGAAACGCTCCGACCAATTCAATCCGAGGTCAACGGGGACGAAGGATTGTCGTCGGCCTACTCGCTCTCGTTGGTGAAAACCGGAAAATATGACGAGGGGATGCAGCGCCTGAAAACTCTGGAGAATGCTCATCCTAATTCAGCGGATGTCCACTTGCTCCTCGGCGAGGCATACGCTGAACAGAAGATATACGCCACCGCTATCGAAGAGTTCCGCCGGGCGCTGGCGATTGACCCCAGCGCTGGACATACTCACTTTCTCCTTGGTCTGGCTCTTATCCACCAGGGGAGCCTTGCCGACGCCATACCCGAACTCCGAACCGCTCTGCAGCTAAATCCCGCAGATGTCTCGGCCAAGTACCATCTGGCTTTCTCGCTGCTGCAGACGCAACAGAAGGAAGAAGCCCAAAAGCTCTTGCTGCAGGTGATTCAACAGGACGCTCATCACGCGGACGCGTATTATCAGTTAGGTAAGCTGCAACTGGAGGACGGAGAGTCCAAACAGGCCATTGCCAATCTGGAGACCGCGTCCAAACTCAGTCCTGAAAGTGAGTACATGCACTATCAGTTGGCCATGGCATACCGACGCGACTCGCGGACCGAGGATGCGGAACGCGAGATGAAGCTGTACGAAGTGCTGAAAGATCAACGCAGAGGAAGCCATGAGCAATTTGAGCCGAACTAAGCGCCGGCAAATCGTCGGTTGTGCTGTGCTGTTGCTGGTTTTGCTTGGTTCCGTATGGCCGCAGAAAACGGCTGCCAAGCGGCAAGCTGCTGCCCCCTCCAAGTCTCCGTTGGCAGTGGCGCAGGCTCAGCTGGACCATGGTGATCTGCAGGCTGCGGAGAACACCATCTGGCCGCTGCTGAACGCCAATCCCAATCACAAAGAGGCGTTGACTCTGCTGGGAGTCATTCGAGGCCGCCAGCAACGTTATCCCGAGGCTGAGTCCTTGTTTCGGCGCGTCCTCAAGCTCGATCCGGGTTCCGCTGTCTCCTACCGGAATCTGGGAAGTGCATTAGTTGCGCAGGACAAACTCGACGAAGCTGTCCAGGAGTATAAGAGCGGCGTAAAAGCCTTTCCCGCCAACGTAGATCTGAAAGTCGACTTGGCCCGTCTGTACGCGGGCAACGGGCAGTTTGCCAATGTGCTGACGACTCTCAACACAATTCCCGCAGCCCGCGTGCCACCGGAAGCTATTCCGCTCAAGGCCGGAAGTCTGCTGGCTTTGGGGCGTCAAGCGGAGGCGATCAAGCTGGCGCCGCAAGCTGCCCGGTCTCCGCAGGCCACGACCGATTTGGCGGAGGTGTTCTTACAGGCGAAACTAACCGACGAGGCGCTTAGGCTTCTCAACGCGCAAGGCCAGTCGCAGCGGCTGCCCGCCCGCTTCTACTATGTCAGGGGCAAAGCGCTGCGGGCGAAGGGTCAGCCGGAAGCCGCCCTGGCCGATTTTCGCAAATCCCTCGCGCTTGATTCCAAGTCATCTGAGACCCTAATGGCGGCCGCCGAAGTGCTGGCGCTGCAAAATAAGCATGCGGATTCTCTTAACCTTCTGGAACAGGCGCACAAGCTCGCTCCGACTGATGTTTCGATCGTGCGTCCTCTGGTGATTGAAGCGGAAAGATCCGGTCAGCACCGCGCCGCTTTGGATGCGGCGCACGATTTGGTCCAGCAATCGGATAACGCCAAAGATCTCTATTTGGCGGCCGCTGCCATGCTGCAGGAGCATGATCCAGCGGGCGCGGCGGCTGCGCTCGAAAAATATACTGCGCAAAACGCCGATGACGCCAAGGGCTGGCTGGGATTGGGAATGGCGTATCTTGCGCAGCAGAAATATCCTGACGCACGGCAAGCGTTGGAACGCTCCGCGCAGCTCGATCCCTCCGTCGCCGATACGCAGTATCAGTTGGGAATGGTGGCGGTCCGTGAATCTAAGACCGACGACGCCATCCAGCATTTTGAGCGTGCGCTACAGATACAGCCGCAGCCCCAGGCGCTGGCGGAACTCGGCACACTTTATCTTCAGGCAGGCCAATTGGACAAGGCTGAGGATGCTTTGGAAAAATCCGCTGCCATGATTCCCAATAACTCCGAGATCGAATACAAACTCGGGCTGGTCTTGGGTAAGCTCGGCAAAACCGAAGAGGCGCGGCTGCACATGCAACGGGCCCAGCAGTTAAGGGAACAGTCCCACGCCCAACATACTCCTCAGCCCGACGAGCCGAAATAATCAGCCCATCGTGTGAAAGTTATTTGCGAGAAGGCATTTTTGGCGCTGTAGGCGCGCTGGCCGCGTCAGTGGCTTGAAACGGTACTTTCTGAACGCCGCCGCTGCCTTCCATGAGAGTGTAGATAAAATCCGCCGGCAGGTCCTTGTACACATCCTTCGTTCCGCTCGGCCATGAAACCTCCACGGAACTCATCATAGTGGCCGCTCCCAGGCCGAAGTGAAGCCGCAGATCGTTCTGGGAGAGATAGCTGCTGCCGCCGCGCACTTCGTTGAACTGCACCATGCCCCCGGCCGTAACCGTGACCCGCGCGCCAATCGCGGCTTTATTGCTTTTGGTTCCGATCAAGTGAAGCAACACGGCATGGTTGGATGTTTGCGTGCGGTTGATCAGCAGCGTGGGAGGTTCGTCGACGTTCAGAATGAGCATGTCAACTTTTCCGTCATTGTTCACATCGCCAAACGCGACGCCTCGCCGCGAGGTCAGCGGAAGCTTGTTGAGGCCGGAAAGAGCGGTCACGTCTTCGAAGGTGGCATTGCCTTTGTTGCGGAAAAGGAGCACCTGCTCTTTGTAGGCAGCGCCTCCTGACATCACGTCCATCTGCGGATAAATATGGCCATTGGCAATAAAAATGTCCGGCCAGCCGTCGTTATCCATGTCGAAGAAAGCCGTGCCCCAACCCACCGGCATGTACGTAGCCCGCGCCAGGCCCGCCTTTTGGCTCATCTCGGTAAAGCCCTGTTTCCCCTGGTTCTTGAAAAGGTCGACGCCCTGCTCGCTGAAATTGGTCACCAGGATATCCAGTTTGCCGGCGTGATCAAAGTCAGCCGCATCCACTCCCATAGACCCTTGCTCCAGACCGTCCAGGCTCAACGCAGTGCCGGAGAGCAAACTCACATCCTCAAAAGTGCCGTCATGCCGGTTGTGGTAGAGAAAATTCGAGCCTGCGTCGTTGGCCACATACAGGTCCGGCCAGCCGTCGTTGTCATAGTCAAGCCAGATTGCCTGCATTCCATAGTGGTGGTCGGGATCGCTGACCCCCGTTTTTTTGGAAACGTCTTCGAAGGTGCCATCACCGCGATTGTGAAATAGAAAATCAGATTCTCCCGGCATGCCCCAGGGACCGCACTGCACCATAATGCCGCGATAGCGGCAGAATTTGGCGTTGCTGCCGAACTCCGGAAGTTTGTCGATGTCCACGTGGACATAGCGAGGCACGAACAGATCGACGAAGCCGTCGCGGTCATAATCTCCCCAGGCTGCGCCGGTGCTGAACCCGTCGAGCTTCACACCCGCCTTCTCAGTGACATCTTCGAACTTGCAGTGTCCCAGATTGTGGTAAAGCGCATTCCCACCGTAGCCGGTAACGTACAAGTCCTGCCAGCCATCGTTATCGAAATCGGCGACGAAGACGCCCATGCCCCAGCCTTTTCGCGTCAAGACCGGCGGACTTCGTAATGTCGGTGAACTTCATGCCCTCATCCTGATGGTAGAGAGTGACCATCAGATCTCCGCCCTCGCGATAACGGTCGACACTGGAGCCGTTTGCGATCACGATATCCAATTTTCCGTCGTTGTCGCAATCGATAAACCCAGCTCCTCCGCTCATCGATTCGATGATGTAGCGCTTTTCCGGGGAGGAGATATGCGAAACTGTGAGGCCGGCTTGCTTGGCGACGTCCTCGAAACGAGGGATGGGTTGAGCAGGGGCTGCAGGAGCCTGCGCTGCGGGATTCTGTGCCAGGCAGGGAAGCAACAGCAAAGGGCACAAGACCAGGACACGAAGCCGCATGGATTCAGTTAGTCTAGCATGGCGACACGCGCCAAAGCGTTGCATTGAACCGGGGGTTCCGTCTACTCTTAAGAGAGGAACTATGACCGATGAGAACACTGACGGCCTCTGCAAGGACTGCAGTCCGACCTTTACGGCCTTTCTGGAAGGGATCGCGGACCACAACAAAGAACAGATGGAACTGAATGCCAAGTTCACCTGCCCAACGTGCGGTAAGGTCCATGAATACACGTTTCCATATGCTCCGAAAACGACTGTACCGCCCACCACCACTCCCTGATGAAAGAGACATTTGCAGTAAAAGCTTTTGGAAAAGACCTCTCTCTGCTGTAGTTGTTGAAAAAGGAAATCACACCGCGCGCGCAGGATGACTGGTTGACAATCGCCGTCCCCTCCTGCGATAAGAAATTCAACCGATCTTCAAATGGCCCACTCTTCGATACTGCGGCGAATGACGCTGGTGGGCTTGCTGTTCCATTGCTTGTGCTTGGCCGCGCACGCGCAAGAGCGCGCCGGCGAGAAATTGAAGGAGAACGCCAAGCCTGCGCCGCCCCCAACTTTCCACTTCACCGACAGTACCGCCTCCAGCGGCATTCACTTTGAGCACGTTGTCTCGCCGGAGAAGAAATATCTCTACGAATCGGTCAGCGGAGGTGTGTTACTGCTCGACTATGACCGCGACGGCTGGCTTGACCTCTACTTTACCAATGCGCCGTCGGTCGCCATGGCGCTTCGCGGCGAAAAGGCCCGCAGCGCGCTTTATCACAACAACCACGACGGCACCTTTACCGACGTCACCGATAAAGCGGGCGTGGGCTATCCTTGCTGGGCCATGGGCGGTGCGGTCGCCGACTACGACAACGACGGCTGGCCCGACATTTTGCTCACCTGCCAGGAAGGCTTGGTTCTTTATCACAACAACGGCGATGGAACTTTCACGAACGTAACCAAAGAGGCTCACCTCACCGACCCGCGTTGGGCCACCGGCGCGGCTTTCGGCGACTACGACGGTGACGGCTTCGTCGATCTGATGGTGACGCGATACGTCGACTTCGACCTGAAGAATCTTCCTCCCTTTGGCGTTGGGCCTACTTGTCACTATCGCGGCATCCCGGTGCAGTGCGGTCCGCGCGGCATGAAGGGGCTGGGTGACAACCTCTACCATAACAACGGCGACGGCACATTCACGGATGTTTCGAAAGCCGCGGGCGTAGACGATCCCTCCGGTTACTATGGCTTGGGCGTGGTGTGGAGCGACCTCAGCGGCAAGGGCCGACCCGATCTATATGTTGCCGATGATTCGACTCCCGCGTACCTCTATCGTAACGATGGCAACGGAAAATTCACTGATGTGAGTTTCACTTCCGGTACCGCAGTCAGCGCCGACGGCGCGGAAATGGCGGGCATGGGCGTGGCGGTCTGCGACTACAACCACAGCGGACGGTTTTCGATTTACGTCACCAACTTCGAGGACCAATACAATTCCCTGTTTCGCAACGACGGGGAATTGAACTTCACGGATTCGGCCCTACCCGCGGGCCTGGCGGAAACCACCAAACCCCTGCTGGGCTGGGGCGCCGGCTGCGTGGACTTTGACAATGACGGCTGGCCCGATCTCTTCAATGTAAACAGCCACGTCTATCCTCAGGTGGATGGGCTTCAGGTGGGCGCCAAATACCGCGAGCCTATGGTTGCTTTCCTGAACAATGGAAACGGCACTTTCCGCGATGTGAGCACCGCGTTGGGGCCGGCGCTGATGGTCCCGCGGCCCAGTCGGGGCGCCGCTTTCGGCGATTTGGATAACGACGGCGATATCGACGTGGTGGTGGAAAATATCGACGGCGCGCCGGTGATATTGCGCAACGACGGCGGCAATCAAAAGCATTGGATCACGCTGGAACTCGCCGGGACCAAGAGCAATCGAATGGCAATAGGAGCGCTAGTGAAAGCTGTCGCCGGTTCTCTGGTTCAGGTCGATGAGGTCCGCAGCGGAGGAAGCTACCTTTCGCAGAACGATTGCCGCATCCATTTCGGCTTGGGAGATGCGGATCATGTGGATCGCGTCGAGATTCGCTGGCCCTCAGGAAAAACTGAAATACTGCAAAACCTCTCCGTCGATAAGTTTTATGCCGTGAAAGAAGGAGAAGGCGTTGTGCCGTTCGATAAAATTCGTCCGGCGCCGGCAAGACCGGGTAAGCCAAGCTCAATTTTGCCGAAGCGCTAGAGCGAGTGTGATCTCCGACTCTATCCCCACTGTCATGCTGAGCAAGCCGGAGCAAGCGGAGCGCGGCTCTGGCGCAGTCGAAGCATCCCTACCTCGGCAAGAACGATGGGGCCCCATTTCTGGGGCGTTTGCCGCAACTTCGGTCGCTTGAGAAATCCCTGATGCGTCCCCGTCGACCGCGGCGCGGTAGGGATCCTTCGACTGCGTTATTCCTGCGCATTCGCGCAGGAATAACTCCCCTCAGGATGACAGGCCTCTCTACCTCACCACAATCCCCGCGTACCCCACCACCATGTCACGATCCGCCGACACGTCCCCGGAGGTCGCGTACTTGATCAGCTCGACCGATGAGGCACGCAGGCATTTCGCAGCCGTCAGCATCACTACCGTAGGGCCAAACCCACACATACTGATATCTTCCTTGATGACCACGTCGAACAACCCGCGAGCGTCCAAAGCCAGGATACGCTCGATGGCTTTTTGATCTTTGATGCGAGTGATGCTGTCGTTCTCGTAGTGGTTCATATCGCTGGAGGCGATTAGCAGAACCGGTTCACTTTGCGCCTTCACAGTTTCCGCTACCGCTTCTCCTAGAGCTTCGAGGATTTCGAACTGAGCGGTGCCCAGCGCAATCGGAACAAAGTCGAAATCGGGACGGAGCGCCTGCAAAAAAGGCAGCTCCACTTCTATCGCGTGCTCGCTGCGATGGGCTTCACTATCTTCACTGAGCAACCGAAAATTCTTCCGCAGCGCGGCGGCGAGAGCGGAATCAATCGGCGCCATGCCTAACGGCGTTCTCCACGCCCCCTGGCTCGTGATTGCTAGCGGGTTGCCCCGGCCGGTGTGATTGGGACAAAGAATAATGCAGTGGGGGGGCAGCGCAATTGCGGAAAACACGGCGCCCGCCACGTGCCCGGAATACATATGACCGGCGTGCGGCGTTACGCAGCCCACCGCTGGCATCGCCTGGCCATTTGGCGTGAGATACGACCGCACCTCGGCGAGCAGCGTCTGCGGATCTCGTGGATAGAAACGGCCGGCAACTACCGCCGGACGAATGGCCGCGTCCATCACTCACCTCCTGTCGCTCCAGGCGGATCGAGAGAATTCCTTAATCAAGCCACCGACACTCAGGATTGATTGTCTGAGTTGACGGGAGCGACTTCCTTCCCTACCAGCGCGCGAAACAAAGCTGCGCTCTTCTCCAGCGACAGTTCCTCGGCGCGCTCCGTCGATCGTACTCCTGCCCGTTCGAGTCCGGCCCGCAGCGCTTTCGCTTCGTATTGCGCTTTCAAGTTATTCCAAAGCGTTTTCCGCTTCTGCCCGAAGGACAATTTCAAGAACTGAATAAACTCCGCTTCCGGCACGGCCAGAGCCTCGATCCGCGACGCCGTCGTCAGGCGTACCACGCTGGACTGCACTTTGGGCGGCGGCGAGAACGCCGACGGCGGAAGCGTAAACAGTTTCTCCACCTGAGCGTAAAGCTGAGCGGTTGCCGAAAGCAGGCCATAGTCACGGCTTCCGGGCGCCGATGCCAACCGGTCCGCCACCTCGCGCTGCACCATCAGGACGATGGTTTCGAAGTATTGCCGGTACTCAAACAAGCGCAACAGTATGTCCGAAGTAATGAAGTAAGGAAGATTGCCCACTACACGCACGGCCTCCGGCGTTTGCGTCATCCCTGGGCGCGAGCTTCCGGGCTTGGGTCCGAAGAGAGTATCAAAGTCAATCGCCAGGATGTCGCCCTCAATGATCTCCACATTGGGAGCCTGCGCGAGATTCATGCGCAATTGCGCCGACAACACGCGATCCAGTTCGATCGCGATAACGCGGCGAGCCCGCGCGGCCAGCAGGGAAGTAAGCGCGCCGCGGCCGGGCCCGATTTCCAGCACCGTCCGCTGCGAGATATTCCCAACGGCGTCGACGATGCGTTCGGCGGCGTCCTCGTCCACCAGAAAATGCTGCCCCAGTTTGGGCCGGGCTTCCCGCTTGGAGTGCGCGGCGGCGACCTTTGGCACGTTGACCCTCTTTCTTTTCACGCTTAGACTTGGACCTTCGCCAATACTGGGGACAGCAGTAGAGCGCCGCAACACGGCACATTCCCCAGCACGCTCCTATGATAGCCTGAGCCAGCAGATCGGGCTTACAGCGTGGAGGGCTCCAACTGATGCACATAGCCTTCGCAGCCTCGGAGTGCGTTCCGTTCTCCAAGACCGGAGGACTGGCAGACGTGGTGGGCGCCCTGCCCGGAGCGCTGGCTGCCCTGGGACATCAGGTGAGTGTCTACCTGCCTCGCTATCGCCAAACCAAGCTGCCTGACGCGCAGACTGTGGTTCGCAGCATCACCGTGCCCTTCGACGACCGTTACCGCTTCTGCTCCGTTGTCTCTGCGGGCAATCACAGTGGTGTGCGCTTTTACTTCATCGATTATCCTCCGTTTTTTGATCGCGACGGCCTTTACGGCACCTCTGCCGGCGATTATCCCGATAACGCCGAGCGTTTCGCTTTGTTCTCGCGGGCGGCGATTGAGGCTTCCAAAATTCTGGGCGTGCCGCAAGTCTTTCACTGCCATGACTGGCAGTCCGCGCTAATCCCGGTGCTGTTGTCTACGCAATACGTGGAAGACCCCGCGTTCCGCGACATGGCCACCGTCTTTACCATCCATAACATCGGGTACCAGGGGCTGTTCGCTCCGGACACGCTGCCGCTGCTCGGGCTGCCGTGGGACCTGTTGACCATAGCGAAGATGGAATTCTTCGGGCAGGTGAATTTCCTCAAAGGCGCGCTGGTGTATGCCGACTTCGTCACTACCGTGAGCAAGAAGTACAGCCAGGAAATTCAGACGGCCGAATTCGGTTTCGGTCTGGAAGGCGTGCTGCGGGATCGCTCCGGCACAGTCACCGGCATTCTCAACGGAGTGGACTACAACGAGTGGAGTCCGCAGGCTGATAAATTCATCGCCGCGAAGTATTCACCTGGTGATCTGAGCGGCAAGACTCGCTGCAAACACGATCTGCTGGCGGCATTCGGCCTGACCGACGCCAATCCGGCTCTACCGGTGATCGGCATTGTCTCGCGCTTCGCGGCTCAGAAGGGTTTTGACCTGATCGGACAGATCATGGACCGGTTGGCGCGCGAGGAGATGATTGTGCTGGCGCTCGGCTCCGGCGACAAACTGTATGAGGAAATGTTCCTGCGGCTCAATAAGCAATACCCGCAGAAAATCGCGGTAAAGATCGCTTATGACAATGCCATCGCCCACAAAATCGAAGCCGGCAGCGACATGTTCCTGATGCCATCGAAATACGAGCCCTGCGGCCTGAACCAGATCTACAGCCTGAAGTACGGCACCGTGCCGATCGTGCGCGCCACCGGCGGCCTAGATGACACTATCGAACCCTGGGACCCGCGCACTGGAAAAGGCACTGGTTTCAAGTTCAGCGAATATGGCAGCGAAGCCCTCCTGCGAACCATCAAGGAGGCGTTACGCGCCTACCGCGACGAAACCTCCTGGCAGGTGCTGATGCGCAACGGCATGATGAAAGACTTTTCCTGGAGCGCGTCAGCGAGGGAGTACGTTCGAGTCTACGAACGAGTGCGGCAGATGCAGAGCGTGCCGCTGGCAACGGTATCGATCTGATTAGGACTCGAGGGTACCCCGTCCAAGCTGAGGCTGAGATGGGGCACCCTTGCGAGTAAATAGATGGGATTATGCCGGGCCTACCCGCCCGCTATTTCATTTTGGCTCCAGATTATTCAAAAGCAGCGGTCCGTCCGAGGCTCCAACTCCGACGAAGGTAAATGTGGGCGGAGTGTAGCAGGCGAAGGACCCGAGTGGCACGTCTGGAGTTACCACGTACGTGGCGGTCGGATTTCCTTTAAGGTCGATGACGGCTGCCACTCCTCCGCCTCCGTCGCGCTCGAGAAAAACGGCGAGCTTCCCTCCGGGAGCGGACTGTATATTGCCCGGCGAAAGGCTCGAGTCACCCGGATCGACGTAGAATTTTCGGAGCACATCTCCGGCTGAGGAGATGACATAGATCAGGGCCGGTGACGTGTCTCGCATGAGATAAACATTTCCGTCGGAAGCGAGTACAGCCCCGCCAAAATCCACGGCGGTATTCCTGGCGCCTCCCGCCGAGACAGAAAGAACCCTTTTATCACCAAGTTCTGCCCGCTGGCGCAGGTCTTCGTCTTCTGGCTCAAAGATTCTCCTCACCAGCTTGCCGCTCGGAGAAAAGACGCCTGTAAAAGGAGTGTGCAGTCCTGTTCCCTGCAGACCGGAAAGTAGTATTTCACCAGACTTGAATACTGCCATCACGACCGGACTGAACGGCTCTGCGGAGTCAATCTGCGTAGTCGACTTCCAGGAGCCATCACCCGCAAACCTCGCGACGTAAACGCGGCCACCCGTGTGGACGCGCTCAACAGAGAGTGCCAACGCGTAGACGTCCCCATCCCATCCCACAAAAAAGTCATTGAAGGTTAGGTCGGCTGAAACTGCCGCAAGTTTGAAAGAACCGGTCAACGTGCCGCCCGGATTGATTCTCAGTAGGGGTTGGCGTCCTAATAGAGATGGATCTCCAGATACCCTGCGAACATAAAAATTGCCGGCACTGTCGCAGGCCACCTTATTGAAAACTGGACCCGTGAATGGGGTTGTCACACTAGCTTTCAAATGCAAGGTCGTGGCGTTTTGCCGGTCCTGGGCAAAGATCAAAGAAGGCACTAGCAAAATGGCAAGCAGAAACACGTTGAATCTCATTGGCCACCTCCAGAGCTATTTTGTTTGTAGGCCGATGCAGCGGGTCCCGCATTTGGCCGCTTACGCACTCCGTCGATCTGGTGATCGAGCAATGGGTCGAGATCAGTCTGAGCAGGCGGTCGCGTCAAGACGCCGTTGCAGTTCGTGCCGCGCGCCAGCGCCGCAAGCGGGTCGGTGGTCACGAAGAAAACATCGTAGGCCCAACGACCGTCCGCGGACTGGCCGTCTCTTGGGTTTGGGTTGACGGCGGCCTTGTAACGAAACTGATTGCCGAACTGGTCACTGCGTCCTGATTCCCTATATTTTAGGGCCAGGGAGAATACGCCCAGGTCGGGGAGGGTGTGCAATTCATTCGGCTGAGAAACTCCGTCATGATTCTCATCGATCCACAGCCGCAGATGTGAAAAGATCGCATCTCGACTGTCAATGATGCCGTCTCCGTTTCCTCCGTTTCCCGGCTTGTCAAATTCCTCCAACGCCAGAAACCCATTCGGGTGGTCGGATTTCGGCTGCTGGGTGAAGTCGCCAAACAACTCCGTGCCGTTGTCTATCTTTCCGTTGTGATTACGATCCAGGGCAAGGAAAGCATTGCCCGATGCGGCTGATGTCCATGCTATGTGCACCGGATGCCCGTTTCCGGCGATATCGAAAACCACCCCGTCGTTGGCAGAGGTCAGGAAAAACCCGTCGCCCGTTGTGTCGACGATAATTGGCGAACCACCCTTGGGCTGGCACTGACAATTTATGAATACATCTCCGTCTGGGCACCCGCCGTCGGGCGGCACACAGCATTCCGAAGGGTCATATATAGTGTTGGCACTCAGGGTTGGGGCCCCGCAGCACAAGCCGTAGCCTATAGAGCAAAAGTAGTGAGGATCGGCCGGACCCACACAACCCTGGTTCACGCAGTGTGTCAGGCCATTGTCGCAGCTCCATCCAGTTGGTGTAGCCGGTGCCTCGTTGCAACCCTGTGCAACCGTCATTTTTGGAGTCCCAACCATCAGCGCCATTAGTAGGAAACTTGCGAGACACAACCTGCTGGTTCGCGCCATTGATTTCCCCTTTCATTTAGACAATTCGAGCAGTCAGATCCGCACACGCAGGTCTGCGCGCGGAATCCACACTGAATACTTGAAAAAGTTGTCTCTGTGATCCCGGACTCGCTCGGTTTAGGGGCCTACGTGAAGTTCCTAGGGGAAGAGCGCCTAAGATACACCAAAATCCCTGCTTGGCAACATTAATATTGATGTAATTTTGTGTGAGCTGTACTGAGTGGGCTCGTCTTCCCCGAAGTCTTGCTTAGCTATTCCTTAGAGTATTGCTGAACTAAGCGGGGCCACTCAATTCGTGAGGTAGTATGCACTCTAGGAGGTTGTTGAAAAACCACTGCCCCTCCAGGGCTGCGGTGTGGTAAGAAGCAGAGATGCGCGGAGACGATCAGCAACTGCAAACGGGGATGTTCAGCTATGTGGCATTGGAAGACCGGATTCCAGCGGATCATCCGCTACGCGGGGTGAGGAAGCTGGTGGAGGCGGTCTTGGCGGGGATGTCGAAGGAGTTTGACGGGCTGTATTCGCAAGTGGGACTGCCGTCGATTGCGCCGGAGCGGTTACTGCGGGCGCTGCTGCTGCAGGTGTTTTATTCGGTGCGCAGCGAGCGGCTGTTGATGGAGCAGCTCGACTACAACTTGCTGTTTCGCTGGTTTGTGGGCTTGGAGATCGACGACGCGGTGTGGAACCACGCGGTGTTCAGCAAGAACCGCGACCGGCTGTTGAATCAAGATCTGGCGCAAAAGTTCTTTGCGCAGGTGAAAGAGCAGGCGGCAGGGCTGATGTCGGATGAGCATTTCACGGTGGATGGCACGCTGATCGAGGCCTGGGCGGGGCAGAAGAGTTTTCGCCGCAAGGACGACAGCGGGTCGGGGAGCGGAGGAGATTTTCACGGCGAGCCGCGCCGCAACCAGACCCACGCTTCGCGCACCGACCCCGAAGCGCGGCTTTATAAGAAGTCGGCAGGCCAGGAAGCCAAGCTCAGTTATCTGGGCCACACCTTGGTGGAGAACCGGAATGGGTTGATCGCAGCGGCCATGACTACGCAGGCCGACGGCACGGCGGAGCTCCAAACTTCGCCTGGGTGGGCCACCCTTTGAGTAGAATCCAGGGGCAGAGATTCGTCATGCCTTCCCCAGCCAGAACCATCTTTCACGTCGATATGGACGCCTTCTTTGTCTCGGTGGAAGAGCTGTTCGATCCGTCACTGAAGGGCAAAGCGGTCGTCGTAGGCGGGCAGCGTGACGAACGCGGCGTGGTTTCGGCGGCGTCGTACGAAGCCCGCAAATTTGGCGTGCACTCCGCGATGCCGTTGCGTATGGCGGCTAAGCTTTGTCCTCAGGCTATCTTTGTGAACGGCCATCCTGAACGCTATCGTGAGTGTTCGGAGAAGGTGTATGCGGTGCTCTGTTCTTTCTCGCCGCTGGTCGAGATGGCGTCGATTGATGAAGCTTATCTCGACATGACCGGCACCACGCGGTTGCATGGTCCTCCGCTGCGCGCTGCCCACAGTCTGCACCAGAAGATGAAGGCGGAGACGCAGCTCAACTGCTCCATCGGGATTGGCGTGTCGCGGCTGGTGGCCAAGGTTTCCTCCGCCAAGGCCAAGCCGAATGGCGTGCTGTGGGCGGTGCCGGGTGAGGAAGCCAAGCTGCTGGCTCCGCTTGACGTGCGCGATATTCCCGGTGTCGGCAAGGTGACCGAGCAGAAGCTGCATGCTCTCGGCATCCGGCAAGTGGGCGATCTGGCTCGCTTTGACGATTCGTTCCTGGAAGAGCATTTCGGCAAATGGGGGCTGGCCCTGGCCGGCAAGGCGCGCGGCGAAGATGCTGGCGGATGGTTCGATAGCGAAGTGGGAGCCGATACTGACCCGAAATCCATCAGCCACGAACACACCTACAGCGAAGATACTGCGGATATCGAGCAGATCGAATCCACGCTGATGCGGCTTTCGCAAATGGTCGGCCGCCGTCTGCGGGAAGGCGGATGGCATGCGCGAACCATCCAGCTCAAGCTGCGCTATAAGGATTTCACCACGCTCACTCGCGCTCATACTTTGCCGGCGCCAACGCAGCTTGATACAGAAATCTTCCAGCAGATGCGGCTGTTGTTTCGTAAGAACTGGCGCAAGGGCGAGGCGGTGCGGTTGCTCGGAGTGCATGCTTCGTCGTTTGCTCGCGAGGCCGAACAGGGGGATTTGCTGGAAGGCGGGCGGCGGCAGCGCTGGCAGCAGGCGTTGTCGGCGGCGGATCGGCTGCGGGATCGGTATGGAGAGTCGAGTATTTCTTTGGCTACAGGACTAAAGGGTGGGTTTCGCGAGCGGACGCATGAGAACCCGGCGGGGTTGCCGGGGAAGGGTGGGACGAAGGGATAGATTCGTGCCACTGCGCTGCACGCGCACACCCCGCGCGCGCCGGACGGGCGAAGGCGCCCGTCCCCACATGACCCGTGGCCCTTGTCCCCACCCGACCCGTGGTGCCCGTCCCCACATGGCCCGGGGCGCCACGACAAAGCCAACGACCAACGACGAACGGCCAACGACGGTTTCCTCAAACACGAAAGCCGGAACCTGGAAATCGCTTCCAGTTCCGGCCCGTGCTTACTGTCAACTTGTGGTCTAGACTTCGGCCTAGTTAGTTGGTTGGGCGTCGGTGGTGGCCGCGGTGGTGTTGTCCGCGCTTCCGGCGTTGCTACCGATTCGGGTAAGCCGCGGGAAGAAGGGCGTGACTTCCAGTGGCAACTTATCGCGTACCGAGGTGATGGCCACTGGAGGCGTCTTTACCATTTCTACCTGGTCATTCCAGACGTTCATCCGCACGCGTCCGCCCAGCGGGAGCGCCGCGATCTGATCCAGTTTGTTGAAGTCAAGTTTAGGAGCCGCTTGCATGATGGGGACGAAGCGCGTCAGGTTTCCCTGCTTGTCGACCATGCTGTTACCGAGGTGAGCTGTCAGCAGTGCGGCAAGCGCCGGTGCGCGTTCCTGCAGTTGCCGCAGGAAAAGTCCCGCCGTGTCCAACTTCTGGCCATAGGGCGAGTTCTTGAGCAACTCGATCGCCTTCTTGTCGGCGGCCACTTCCTCTTCGGGCACGTGCTTGAATCCCATGTTCTGATAGGTTGCATCGTCCGAGAACAGCATGCGGTCGTCGAAGGCGAATTTGCTGCCCAGGTTGTGACCCAGGACTATGTGCGCCAGTTCGTGCGAAAGCATCATGGCCAGGCTAGCCTCGTCGGGAAGCACATCAATCAAGCCGCGGCTGATCACGATGGTGTTGCCGACGCTGAAAGTTTCCAGCGGAGAAGTTAATAGCACACGCGTCCGTATCGGGCGCGGCAGGTCAATGTTATTGGTAATTTCCAGATTGCTGACTACGGTCTGCAGAATCTTGTCGAGTTCCCCCGAAGGAGCCAGCAAGCCGGCATCCTGCAGCCGCTCAACCACGTTGTCTTCCGCCTGTTGCTGCCAGGCACGTTCCGCCTGTAGCGGAGAAGCGTCCTGCGCGGCGGCACTCATATCCTTTACGGAAGAGTCCACCAGGACCTGGGTCAGTTCGTCCTGCTTGTTGCCGGCCCTGACGTTGTATCCCCAGATCCGGGTCTGCGCCTTGAAGGCCCACTTGTCCTTGGATCCGTAGCTGAAATCGCCTTCCTCGCTGTAGACGTAAGCCGGCACCCAGTAGCCCGGGACGGCATTCACGCGCCAGCTGTCCATATGGAAAAAGTAGGAAGTATCCGGCCGGGGAACGTAGGTTCCGTTCAACCGCACGATGTTATAGTCCTGGTCTTCGACCCAGATGCGGCCCTGGAAGCGGCCCTTGCCCGAATGCGGCTTGGGCTGAACGTCGAAAACGATGCAGCGCACATCACCCAGGAACTCGCGGTGGATGTAGCGGAAATCGTAGTGGGCGTGATCAAAACTATCGCGGTCGACAAAGACCATCCAGGAGAAACCCGTGGGATTATAAGAATATTGGAAAAGCTTGCTTACCCCGCCCATGAGATGGCCCTGGAAGCTGCCTTTGGAGAGGTAGTCGCGCCGTCCGGCGTCGCCCATGTCGATGCGGCCGAAGAAATACTGGTCGCTCACGGGAGTAGGTCCGTGGTCCGGGTCGTTCTTCAAGTCCTGCAAATAGGTTTCGACCAGGGGTGTACGGTTCTTCAACATGTCGATCAGAGCATGCTCGCGCGCCATAGCGCGGTCGATTACCTGCTCCAGCGTCTGGGGCGGGCCGCTGGGCTGGGCCGAAGCAGGATCGGCGGGTTGAGACGTCGCCGGCGCGGCCTGCTGCGGCGCCGCTGTTTGTTTCGACGATGACTGCCCCGCTGCCTGTTGCGCTACGCCGCTCAGACCAACCAGCAGGAAACCGGTGATCATCCAATTGCTAATACGCATGACTCTAATCCTCTCTTCTTTCAGTACACTTCTCTAATACGCTAGTCGAAATATCACGTGCACGACCGCGGTCGAGTCCACCGGGGTACCGTTGCGCAGGGCAGGCCTGAACCGAATGAGGTCAGCAGCGGCCACTGCGGACTCATCCAAGCCATGACCCAAACCGCGGACCACACGCTCCACGTGTAGCCGCCCGTTGGAGCCAAACATCACTTCCAGGAGAACGTCGCCCTCGATCTTTAGTTGGCGCGCTTCCTGAGTGTAAACCGGGTTTGGCTTGGCGGTGATCTCTACAGGTGTCGTCGGTGGTCCATTGTCCACCACCCGCTTAGCCGGTCCTGCTTCTGCCAACTGCTGGGTGCCAAAATTTCCCGTTTGTACCGATCCCCGGCCGTTACTGCGGCCATCACCCTGTCCGGGCTGAGCAATGCCATTGCCGAAGCCGGCGCTGGCAACCGTCCCTTTGATACCTTTCGTTCCGCCCGCGCCGTTGCCCTGTCCCCCTCCTTCGGGGAGATCGAATGAGCCGGTGCTGGCGATGGTCAGGTGAGCGTTGGGCTTCCCCGTTCCCTTCACGCCGTTAGGATCCCCGAAGCCCCCGGTTTGCACTTTCTGAATGGGGGCGTTCACGGTGGGAGTCGCAGAGCTGCCGAACTCTCCGGTGCGGATGAACTTGACCGCCCGCGCTCCGCCAGGCAGTGGCTTCAATGCCTGGGGAAACTGATTGGTGACGATCTTCGGAGGCGCAACCTCTTCCGGCTTTTCCCGGACCACGCGAACTTCACGTGGTACGGTCAGCTTGGGAGTCTCGAAGACAGGCACCGGCAATTTCGCCGCCGGCAGCAACTTGACGTGCACGGGAGGCGCCTTCGGCGGCTCCAACGGTTTGGGCTGCCAAGAGGGCAACGGGATGAGCTCCGTCACGTGATAATCCCGCATGATTTGCAGCCGCTCCGGCCAGATAAGTCCAGCGTTAATGAGGGCTACAACCAAGAGAATTTCGAAGCCATAACTGGTCACCAGAAACCGCCAGTTCAGCTTCCGCTCAGGTAGAAGCCCCAATTCAAACTTGTTTGCCGTAGCCATCTGTCAAGCTCCAATAGGGGGACCCGAGCCCTGGGGAAGACGCTTCGGGTGGAAGCTCCAAGGTACGGGAGATAGGCCAGCAGGTAAACGTGTCCGCCGCCGTTGTACTTTAGTAATCGATATCTTTCCGTACTTGGACTAGACCAACGCTGGGAGAGGAAGGGGGAGATTCTTGGTGCTACACAGTCCGTTTTCGATTAAACACGTAGAAAACGGGTATGCCCGCCGCAATCACCACGATGCCCGCGGTAGAGTTGCGTAAGTTACCGGTAAAAGTGTACCACAGGAGGATGCCTGCTGCCAGTACAAAAAGCGCGGGAACCAGCGGATATCCCCAAACACGGTAAGGCCTCGGGGTGTCCGGTTCGCGGTGCCTAAAGATAAAGACAGTGCTAGCGGTCAGCATGTAAAACAGCCATTCGGAGAAGATAGCCAGGGAGAAGAACTGCTCGAATGTGCCGCCCAGCAGAAGAAGGATGCAGGCGAGCACAGCTTGCGCCACTAACGCTGTCGACGGCGTTCGAAAGCGGGGATGCACTTCCGCGAGAGTGGAAAAGAAATAACGGTCCCGCGCCACGGCGAAGGGCACACGTGCGCCGCTCATGATCGTGCCATTCATCGCAACCAGCATGGAAAGCGCCATGCCTGCGGCAACCATGCCCTCGCCGCGCGGGCCGAGTACCTGCCCAACTGCATCCGATGCCGGACGCTGCGACAGCGCAATTGCGCTCGCCGGCAGCACATACTGCACGGCCAGATTCATCAGCACATAAAGAATTCCCACCGCGGCCACACCAGTGATCAGAGCCAGCGGCAAGCTGCTCTCGGGCTTTTTTACTTCTCCTGCAAGCATGGTTACATCGTTCCAGCCGTCATACGCCCACAGCGCCGCCACCAGCGCGGCCATGAATCCAGCGACGCCGCCTTTGGCGCGCAGATAGTTGCTGCCAAAATGCTGCCAGCCTCCCGCGCTATAACTGAAGCCGACAGCGACTACTCCCAGAATGATGGCGATCTTCAGAAGCGTGAAAACCAGTTGGAAGTCGCCGGCTTTCTTGATGCCGATGTAGTTCAGCAGCGTGACCAGAAGAGCTGCGGCGATTGCGACCAACTGTCCGTATGTGACATGGAGGGGGAGTTCGTGAGAAAAAAATGCGAACGCTGGAAAAGTACCGAGGATGCGCACGAAGCCGATAGCCAGGGTCGCTACGGACGCTGGCTTGGCGATCACAAACCATGTCCAGGCGTAGAGGAATCCGGCCAGGGGGCCATAACCGTCACGGACATAAATATATTCGCCGCCCGCCTGCGGCTTCATCGCGCCGAGTTCAGCGTAAGTCAGAGCGCCGAAGAAAGAGAGCAGTCCACCCACCAGCCACGCCAGATAAACCAGCTTGACGGAGCCGACGGCTTGCATCATCTCGGCGGGAACCAAGAAAATTCCGCTGCCGATGACCGTTCCTACAACTACAGCCCATGCCTGGCTAGCGCTTAGGTCACGCGCGAGTTCAGGCTGGGTTTGCCGCATGGCTTGGGGAGGAAGTATACGCTAGGGACGGGAGAGCTTTTGGCAGAGAAGGGCGCAAGAAAAACCTCGCATGTTCATTCGCCACATCTTCTTTGCGATACCTTTGCGCCCTTTGCGGTTAAAGGCTCTCCCTTGTATCTCCTGGGCGATTCCCCAGCGCAACACTTGCCAAATAGCCCACCCCAAACGTCACCGCCGTTCCGATCATCACGTACCAGGTCCACGGAACCCGTGTCCACAACCAGATGTAGAGTTCCATAACGAAGCCACAAAGCATGCCCACCATAGCGCCACGCTGGTTTGCGCGGCGTGTGAGCACTCCCAGCAGGAAGACGCCGAGCAGCGCGCCATACGCCACGGATGCAATCTGTAATCCCACCTCGATCACTCGTCCTACCTTGTGCAGCGCAAGTATGGCGAGTGCAAACAAAACCATAGCCCACACCAGTGTCGAAATCCGCGAAAGCCGCATCTTCATGCTCTCCTCGGTCAACGGGCGGAAGCGAACATAGAAGTCCATCATCGAACTGGAGGAAAGCGAATTCAGCGCGGCACTCAGATTCGACATCGCCGCGGCCAGAATCGCCGCGATCAGGAGCCCGGAGATGCCGTAGGGCATACGGGTCACAATGAAGATGGGAAAAATCCGATCCGGCCGGCCGAAGCTGGCCGAAGGCAGGTGGTAGTAGGCGAATAACATCACGCCGACCAACAGGAACAGCGCAAACTGAAAGAAAATCGCCACTCCGCTGGAGAGCAGCGCGGTTACCGATTGCTTCTGATTCCGCGCCGCCAACAGGCGCTGCACAATGAGCTGATCCGTTCCGTGGCTCGCCGTGGTAAGAAACGCACCGCCCACCACGCCGGCCCAGAAGGTGTAAGGCTTCCAGAAGTCGGGAGTGAAATCGAACACCTTCAACTTGCCGGCGCTCGCCGCGGCAGCGTGGATCGCCGCCCACCCCCCGGGAACGAGGTGCAGAATAGTGAAAACTCCGACCAGCGTTCCGCCCACATAGATAAATGTCTGCACAACGTCGGTCCAGATCACAGCGGCTAGCCCACCCTCAAAGGTATAGATCAATGTGAGGGCCGTGATAATCGCAATCGACGCAATCTCACCCGTCCCCAGCGCAATTCCCACCACGATGGAGACAGCGTAGATGCGTACGCCCTCAGCAGCGGCGCGGGTCACGAGGAAGAGCCCAGCTGTCAGCGAGCGCAAACTCTTGCCAAAGCGGCGCTCGATCAATTCGTAGGCGGTATACAGGTCGCCGCGAAAATAGTGCGGCAGCAGAACGAAACTAATAATGAAGCGCCCCACGACATACCCAAGCACCACCTGCAGGAACGTAAGATTGGTGTCATAGGCTAGCCCGGGAATGCTGATGATGGTCAGCGTGCTGGTTTCCGCAGCCACGATCGATAACGCAATTGCCCACCATGGAATGTTGCGATCAGCCAGAAAGTAATCGCGCAGAGTGCGATGCCGCTTGCGAAAGCGCAACCCAAACAGCGTGATTCCCGCGAGATACAGCGCGATAATGGCAAGATCGAACTTATCGAGAGCCATAGGCTTCGTGTGTGGTATGTGATATGTGGTCGCGGACGACTCGCCCGGGACTGCATACAGTACAACTAAGTTAACGCACAGGCCGGAGCACGACGAGTGACGGAAGATGGGCGAAGGTGGCCGCCGGGCGACCGTCCCTCAGCACCGCAATCATCAATGTGCGCCGGGCGAATTAAGCCCTATGCTAGAAGCGCATGGCTTTGTACCTCGGCATCGACGGCGGAGGGAGCAAGACCTCGTGTCTCCTCGGGGATGAGAACTCCGTGCTCGGCAGCGGAACCGCCCCCGGCAGCAACGTTGTCCGTGTGGGCGAAACCAACTCCCGCGAAGCTTTTGCAACCGCTATCAACCAAGCGTGCGCCGAGGCCCAGCTCGCTCCACAACAAATAACGCGTACCTGCGTGGGCGTTGCGGGCGCCGCACGTCCGCAAATCAGCGAAGTTGTCCACCGCCTGCTCTCCGAACTCGTCTCTGGAGAAATCGAAGTCCTGGGCGACATGAGCATCGCGCTCGAAGCCGCATTCGGCTCCGGCCCAGGCGTGATTGTAATTGCGGGCACAGGGTCAATTTCCTACGGAAAAAACGCCGCCGGCGAAGTCGCACGCGCCGGAGGCTGGGGATTCGCCATCTCCGACGAAGGGTCTGGCCACTGGATCGGCCGCACCGCCATCTCCGCCGCGTTGCGCGCCTGGGACGGAATCGCCGCGGCGCAAGTTCCCCCGCTGGCGGCAAGCATTTTGAAATCCTGGAGCCTGGAGACCCGCGAACAGCTCGTGCTGGCCGGCAACGCTACACCTCCGCCTGATTTTGCCAATCTGGTTCCCGCCGTGCTCTCGGCCGCAGATTCGGGCGATCCGGTGGCCTGGGGCGTTCTCGCGCAGGCGGGCGGCGAACTGGCCTCTTCGGCGAAGCTCGTAATTCGGCGCCTCTTTTCCGATGCCGGCACCGTACCAGTGGCCATGTCCGGAGGTGTCTTCAACAACAGCGCGGTCGTGCGCCAGGTTTTCTACAATAGTCTGCGTTCCGAGTTTCCCAACGCCGCTCTCATCCCTAACGTGGTTGATCCGGTGCAAGGCGCGCTAGCGATAGCCCGCAGGGCGAGAGAGCGGAGCGCGGTATTGTAGCGCCGGCGTCCCGCCGGCTGTCGAGAGGGCGTCTCGCCCTCGAGCCGCATAGCGGCGAAAGGCGGCGAAAAGGCAACGCATGTTTCCCGAGGAATCCATCACGCGCGAAACAAAAGCTGACGGCCTCGAAATTGCCCGCGAAGCATCGCAACCGGCTTCCCACGGTGATCTCTCGCTTTCCAACCCCGCCCTCACTGAAGATCAGGCCCTAACCCTCCTCAAGCGCCCTAGCCTCCCCACGGAAACTATCGAACGCCTGAGCAAGAACGCTGGCGCAGTGAAAAGCCGCAAGGTCAAGCTGGCGCTGGTCGAGCATCCCAAGACCCCGCGCCATATCTCTCTGCCCATGGTGCGCCACTTGTTCACCTTCGACCTCATGCAGGTAGCGCTCACCCCGGCAACGCCCGCGGACATAAAGAAGGCTGCCGAAGAGTCGCTAATCAACCGGCTGGAAACAATCTCGGAGGGAGAAAAGCTCTCGCTCGCACACCGGGCCTCAGGACAGGTAGCCGGCGAGTTGCTGCTCGATCCTCAGCCGCGCGTAATCCACGCCGCGCTCGAGAACCCGCGCCTCACCGAAGCCCACGTAGTGAAAGCGCTCATGCGCGAGAACAGTGTGGCGGCATTCGTTCACGTTGTGTGCGATCATCCCAAGTGGTCGCCGCGGCAGGATGTTCGCGTCGCTCTGCTGCGCAACCAACACACTCCGCTGGCGCCTGCCGTGGAGTTCGCGAGCACGCTACCGCCGGCACTGGTGCGCGAGGTCCTGAACGCCTCCAGGCTGCCGGACAGCGCAAAATCTCATTTGCAGAAAGAAATCGAAAACCGATGAGTTAGAGTTCCTTGGAATAGCCAGGACGTTAACTATCGAGACTCGCTTCTACCGCTTCGCCGCAGGCTGACTATTTGCCGCCCCTGTCTCCACGCCTCTGCGGTGCAGCACATCCACCACTGCCTGATACAGCCGCGTACGCGTGGCGTAGCGCTCATTCGCCCGCGTAATATAGCGGACGTGAACCTCGACTCCCGCGCCGGTCGGACGCAAGTTCACTGCGGGCTCGGCCGAAACCGATTGCACGCGATAGCGATTCGAAGTCTGCTTCCATTCCTGCTCGGCAGCGCGTACATCGGCTTCGGTTTCCCTTACCACTAATTTCTGAATCGCCTCGATAATCGGATAGGGGTCCTGGTTGACCGGCACCACCACCTGCACTTCGTCCCACAGCCACTGTCCAGTGGTAGAGAAGTTGAAGAAACGGCCCTGGATGGCGTAGCTGTTTAGCAGCGCGACTTTCCGTCCGGTGGGATGGCCGGCATCTGCCCAATTGCCGGTTTCAAGCAGGATCGTGCGCAACAGGCCGATTTCGACCACTTCACCGGCGATGCCATTAATTTCTACCCAGTCGCCTACGTGGATGCCGTTGCGCCCCATCAGCACGAACCATCCTACGAACGAGATGATGAAATCCTGCAGCGCAACCGTCAGGCCGGCACCCGCCAGCCCAATAACGGTCGTCAATTGGCTGGGTGTGCCGAAGACTACAAACAGGATCAGGACTAGGCCGATCGCCTGCATGGCGAAGCGCACAATAATACGAAGGGTTCGAAAGCGCGTCTGTTCCGGAGACAGGTCCCGCAGGAAATATTCGATCAGCCGCTGCGCCAGATAGACTGCGAGCACAATCAGCACGATCCACAGCACCGAGCGGATCAAGGCGTGCAGTGTGGAAAGTTGATTCGACTTTTCCAGGTTGGCCCAATTCGCATACACCGTGCTCAGTTCCTGGTGATCCTGGATTCGCTTGTCGAGATCCGCAAGATCCTTTTGGTCGATGGCAAGGACGTGCAACGTACTGAGAGCCGCCTCGGTTTCTCCCGAGGCCACGCCCGCATCTCCGGCCGCTGAAGTGAGCTGACTCGTTGCCTCCTGGGTGAGCGCTTGATTATCGCCCTGTTCTGCCGCCACCTGTTTGTCCAGCGCGTCATGAACCTGGCTGAGAGCGGTTGCATTCTGGCCGGCTTCGCTTTGCGCCTGCTGCAATCGGCTCCGCTTGGTCTGCAAGGCTCGCCAGGCGGCCACCTGCTCGATCAGACTATTCCCGGTAGGGGCCGCTTGATTGGCGAAAGACGCCGGCGTACGAGCCGCATCTGTCTGCTGCGCTGCCTGATGTCGGTTGAACTGGCGCTGGATTCTGCTTAACGGGTCGGCGCCGGAGCGGATGAGGTCGCCTTTGGCGTCGTCTAATTCGTCCTGATCGAGTTCCAGTTGCGCCTGAACAATTGCAATTTGCTGCTGCAAGTTGTCTTGGCGGCTGGCGCTGGCTCCAGTAAGTTGCTTCTTTAGTTGATCGACGCGCGCCTGGTCCGCTGCGACCGTCGCATCGGCCTCCTTGATTCGCGCGTTAATCGCCTTCGCCTCCGGGGTCGTTACGGGATGCTCGGTCGCATCGCGTAAAGCGTCCGCAAAGGCCAGATCGACTTCGTGGTCGGCCAGCCGGATCGCCTGCTGCGCCAGACGCTGCTCATCCCAGGTGGAGGCCAGCTTGGCGACTTCGCGCGCGGTCTGCAGCGGCTGTTCATCCACCAGAGGATGGCGCGTGGTCGTTTGCGCAACCCGATTCTGCGCCGAATCTCGAGTCACATACAGACCTACGCCGGCAAGCAGGGCCAGGACGGCGAGTGAAACTGCAATTACCCAGTGGCGGATTTTGCTCAAAAGCTTCATTCAGTAGCTGATCAACGAACCAGCGCCATTATACGGATGTCGGGAGGCTGCGCCAGACGCGACAGGCCATGTCTCGGGGCAGTTGCGGTAACTTCGATGATGATTACCTCGGCCCGAAATTACTAGCTGCTTTCAGATTCGGAGGAAATTTGAGAGGTTGGCTGATGAAGACTAAATCAACTATCGGGAGTGCATAACAGTGGCGTAGACAGCTAGATTAGTGGAATTCAAGCGCAAAATCTTAAAACGCGGAGGACGCTGAGAACATCCGCAGAGTTCGCTGAGAAAAGCTGCGTGCTTGATTCTCCAGGGTCGCTCTGCGTCCTCTGCGGATTTTCTCTGCGAACTCTGCGCTTTAAGATTTTCGTCCGTGGCTTCAGTAAAACCCTACTTCCGAAAATGTCCCAGAATCGCTTCCGCCTGACTATGCGTTACTACGGCTGATAGCGCCGCCACATCCGCCTGCCGTACCGCCTGCACGCTGCCAAAGTGTTCCAGCAGGCGGCGCGTCGTGCTCTCGCCCACTCCCGGAATGTCGAGCAGTTCGGTGGAGCGGTCGCGCATCTGGCGGCGTTTGCGGTGGAAGGTCACCGCAAAACGGTGGGCTTCATCGCGAATGTGCTGCACCAAGTGCAGCACCGGCGAATGATGATCCAGGACCACCGGCTCATTCTCCTGCCCATAGACGTAGATAATCTCCTCGCGTTTGGCGATGGCCGCAAGCGGCTGATTGATGATCTCCAGCGACTCCAGCGCGTCGGCGGCCGCGTGCAACTGACCGAGCCCGCCATCGATCAGCACCAGGCTCGGCATCTTCCTTTTTTCTTCCTGCAGGCGCTTGTAGCGGCGCGTTACCACCTCGCGCATCGACGCGAAATCGTCCACCCCATCCACGCTGCGAATGATGAACTTGCGGTAGTCCGACTTTCTGATCTGCCCGTCTTCCCACACCACCATCGAAGCCACCGTCTCCGCGCCCTGAATATGCGAAATGTCGAAGCACTCGATGCGCCTGCGGCAACTCCACCAGCCCCAGCGCTTCCTGCAGCGCCTCCTGGATTGCCTTGGTGTTGGGCTTCATCACGCGGAAACGCTGATCATAAGACTGCTTGGCATTGTTGCCCGCAAGATCTATGAGCGATCGCTTCTCGCCGCGCTGCGGAACCAGAATATGCACCCGGGGCTGTTCGCTCGCGTAGCGCGGGCACTCATGCCCGCGACTTGCTCCGATAACAAATCCTCCAAAGACTCCCGATCCTCAAACTCAACCGGAACGTAGATGTTCCGCGGTACATAAGGCTGGCCTATATAAACCTGCTTAAGCAGAGCGGACAGAAATTCCCCAGGATTGAAGCCAATGGAGCGGGCTGCCTCGCCCGTCAATGCACGATCCTGGCCTTCGATCTCATCTCCGCGCGCACACTGCTCGGTCTGACCGGCGAGGACGCCCGTCGCTCCATCGGCTATCGGCTCTAGCTCCGGCAGCTCCTCCCAAAAGAACTCTCTCCGATCAAGCACCCTCCCGCCGCGCATGTGAAACAAGTTCACCGCCAGCATCCCGTTCTCGAAGTGATACCCGAAAACATCCGCGTCATCGCCTTCGACCGACGCAATACGCTGCTTCTCCTGTAACTGCTCGACGGTCGAAATCAGATCGCGATATCTGCGCGGCCCGTTCGTACTCCTCGGATCCGGCGGCTTTCTCCATACGCTCCCGCAGCGACCGCGACAGATCCGTCGGCCGCCCTTCGAGAAAAAGCTTCACGTCGCGCACCGCCTCCTGATAAAGCTCCGGCGTGGTCAGTTCCTCCACGCAGGGGCCCAGGCAACGCTTGATGTAGTACTGCAGGCAGGGCCGCGGGTGATACCGCGTCAGGTCCACCTTGCACGACGGAATCAGAAAGTAGCGGTGAATCAAATCCACGATGCGATACGCCAGGTTGGCAGGGAAGTACGGCCCGTAATATGCCGAGCCATCTTTCCGCAGCCGCCGCGTGACATACACCCGCGGAAATCGCTCGCCCAGCGTCAGCTTGACGTAGGGATAAGTCTTGTCGTCGCGCAGCAGAATATTGAAGCGCGGCTTCTTCTGCTTGATGAGGTTGTTTTCGAGCGCCAGGGCCTCTCTGGTGTTGGCGACGACGATGTAGTCGACGTCAACCGCCTCGCGCACCAGCGAGTCGGTCTTGGCGTCCTCCCAGCGGCCCTCGTGAAAATAGGAGCCCACCCGGCTACGCAAATTGTTCGCCTTGCCAACGTAAATGACCTCTCCTTCGGCATTCTTGTAGAGATACACTCCCGCCGACGTGGGGATCGTCCGGATTTTTGCATGTAGATCCAAGTTGCCCAGAGCTTATTCTATCGTTTTGATTGACTTTTGCTTTTCCTTCACCGGAGCGATAAATTGAGTCTCTGTCGAGAATAAATCTCAACTTTTACCTAACAGGGCGTTCTATTATGTAGGAGAGGTGATTAGATGGCAGAAGACCGAAAGACTATGCCCGGCAATCGCGAGGCCCTGAACGAGGGTGTTTCGAACAAGCAGGGAAATTTTAAACCTTCGACTCCGCGGAACTACACCCCTCCCCCTCCTGCTCGCGTCCCGCCCCCGCCGGCAAAACAAGGGAAATAAAGCGTGCCTCAAGGAGTACAGGCACTTGCGGTTTTGCTGGTTCTGCTTCCAGGTTTCTTCAGCTCAAAGATCGTCCAGATGCTTTGTGCTCGCCCAAAGCAGAGCGAACTGGACAAGGTTGTCGAGGCCCTGCTTTTCAGCTTTTTCACTTATATTTTTTGCATTGACACTAGGTGTTGAACTCCCGCTGTCTTGGTCGGTGAAGGTAGACCAGGGCGGAACACACTACCTGATGGAAATCCATCGCGGCCGCTTGGCGCTGCTCGCAGGATATGCGGGAATCCTAGGTTTCGCGTGGGGCTGGGTAACAAACCATGATGCTCTGCTGAAATGGCTGAGAAAGGCAGGATTCACCCAGCGCAGCAGCAGAACGTCTGTCTGGAACGATATCTTTCACACTCTTGGTGGCACAGTTCAAATCGGTCTGAAGGATGGGCGTATGGCGCAGGGTTGGCTTCGCTGCTATTCCGATGAGGCCGAGGATTCCACCTTCTTCTTGGAAGCAGCTTCGTGGATCGATGAAGATGGCAAAGTATACCGCGTAGACGGTCCGGGAGTTCTCTTCACAAAGCAGTGCGAAGTCCAGTTCATAATCTTTCTTAATGAGCGTGCCGCTGCTCTCTCCGAGTCCGCCGCTTCACCGAACCCCAACGCTCTCACCGTATAAAATTTCCTCGATTCATATCTCCTTTCCCCAAGCCGAAAGTTGTGAGTTTCTGGCTCGCGCCTGTATAATTGTTTTGCCACCAATCACTTAGAGGGTGAATCGCGACCGTCCGCAGTTGGCATCCCCCGTGCATAACTACGTGCGGGAACTGAAAACCCGGTCTTGAGAGTCTGCATCGAAGGATTCAGGCCGGGTAGACGAGATTTGCACGACCAGAGGACAAGGAGCCCTCCCAAGATGAATCGCACTTCGCTAACCATTTTGCTGACCCTCAGCACCCTGTTTTCCCTGGGTTGCGCGAGCAAGAACTACGTCCGCCAGCAGACCACTCCGCTGATCAACAAAACCAACGAACTGGACGACCTGACCGCCAAGAACACCAACGCCATCAAAGATGTCGATGCGCGGGCGCAGGCAGGCATTCAGGCAGTTCAAGCCAAGGCTGCTGAAGTCGACCAGAAGGCGGTAGCCGCTGGCCAGCAGGCCGATCAGGCGCAAACCCTGGCGGACAACGCTGTTCACCGCGTCGACTCGCTGCAGAACACAGTCGCCAATCTGGACAACTATCACGTGGTGACCGAGGCCGCCGTGCATTTTGGCTTCAATAAAGACAACCTGACCAAGAAAGCCAAAGAAGCCCTGGACCAGTTGGCCGCTGACGTTGCCAACACCAAGGGCTACATCATCACCGTGGAAGGTGGGACGGATTCGGTCGGTTCGTCCGAATACAATTACGATCTGAGCCAGCGCCGCGCTGATTCCGTCATTCAATATCTGGCTTCGCAGTATAACGTCCCCGCCCACAAGATTTATTTGATTGGCTTGGGCAAAGACAAGCCGATTGATAGCAATAAGACCAGCTCAGGCCGGGCGGCCAACCGTCGCGTGGATGTGCGCTTGATGACCAACACCACCGGCGACGCGACTCCGGCGACGCAGCCAACTGCTGCAGCCCAGCCGGCTCCGCCGACTATGTAAAACGACTTTTCCCTCCCCCCGGAGGACTTCGCCAACGGCCGTTCCGCCCCCACGGAACGGCCGATTTTTTTAGGAGACCAAGTAGCATTGTCATTTCGAGCGGAGCGAGAAATCTGCTTTCCCTTGGCGCCGCCAAATAGCAGATTCTTCGTCCCTTCGCTTCTTAGAATGACAGTTCTTTTTGATTGCGCCAGCCTGCTAGAATATGAATATGTTTCGCCGGTGCTGTTTGCTCTTGCTGTCACTCGCGCTAGCCCCCTGGATGGCCGCGCAAGTCGATCAACTGCCGCGAAGCGATAAAGCACCCGGCCAGAACGAGGCGCCACCGCGTTACGACCGCAGCTCCGAAGAGAGTTCCAGCCGCGACACCAAGATCGATATCAGCCCGCCCAAAGACGACGCCAAGAACCATCCCTTGAGCGATGCCACCGGTGGTGATGCCGGCGACTCCGACGTGCAGGAACTCCATCCCTGGGACCCGCATAGGGCGATCAAGGATATCGAAGTCGGAGACTTCTACTTCAGGCGCAAGAACTACCACGCCGCGCTGGATCGCTATCAGGAGGCGCTGGTGTACAAGCCGGGCGACGCCATCGCCAACTTCCGGATTGGCGAGTGTCTGGCAAGGATGGATGACCCTGAAGGAGCCACAGCTCATTACCAGGAATACTTGAAAATCCTGCCCGACGGTCCGCTGTCCAAAGAAGCCAAGAAAGCCTTGGAAAAGCTAAAAAGCCAGAACAAGCAAGTCTCCAGCAAGGCCAGCGACCAATCACTCCACTAGTCGTATCCCCGGCCGCCATTCGTGAAACGAATATTACGGATCGGAACTTTGTAGTTGTAGAACCAATTTGCCCGATTCGAAATCCGCAACTCTCCGCTCCATCTCCGTTGGTGAAGGGCTTTTATTTCAGCAGCTAACAATGCAGCTTATCCCCGTCATAGATTTAATTGTTCAAACTATTTTTAATGCTCGCCAAAAAAACAATCAATTGGACCCCTGCGTCGAAAGCATATAAAAAGCTGCACTAGTTCAGCCGACACAAGCCGCAGTGTGATTCGTAAGAAGGCGGTTTGGCGTGGGGACACAAAAACCAAGAAGGGAAATAAATGCAACCCATGATGAAGAGAGCGTCCATCATTCGTTTTGCAGTGTTTGCCTCCATCGCGGCAGCTCTGTCAGTCACAGCCGTCTCCCGGGCGCAAGCTCAGGCCGACGCGACTGCACCCTCGTCGGCGGACCTAGCCAAACGCATCGATGATCTGGAGAAAGAACTCACCGCCTTGAAGAGTCAGATGGCGGCGCCCGCTCCGGCCCCGGCCGCTACACCCGCTCCTGCCGCGGCCGCACCTGCCGCTCCCACCGTTGCGGGATTGCTGGGCCCGGTCACGCTCAGCGGCTTTGTGGACGCCTACTACGGATACAACAACCTGCAGCCTGCGCAACGCAGTACTGCGCTGCGCAACTTCGACATCAACTCCGGACAATTTTCGCTGAACATGTTGGAGTTGGTCGCCGATAAGGCTCCCGATCCCGCCGCCAGCCACCTCGGCTTCCACGTGGCGCTCGGTTTCGGCCAGGCAATGAACCTGGTGAATTCCGCCGAACTCGGTTCGCCGTTGGTGCCCACCACGCCCCTCGGAGGAGCGACGGTCGGCAATTTCGACCAATACCTCAAGGAAGGCTACATCGAATACCTGGTCGGCAAGAAGTTGCAAATTAACGTGGGCAAATTCGTGACCCCGGCCGGCGCCGAGGTCATCGAAAGCAAAGACAACTGGAACTACTCCCGCGGCCTGCTGTTCTCCTGGGCCATTCCCTACTTCCACTTCGGCGCCAATGCCAAGTACACCTTCAACAGCAAGTTCGCTGTGACCGGCTACTTGATGAACGGCTGGAACAACAGCGTGGACAATAACAGCGGTAAGACCGGAGGCTTCAGCGCCGGCCTGGACTCCCAACTCCAAGTTCAGCGTGATTGAAAACTACCTCGGTGGGCCGGAGCAAGCCAATGACAACAGCGATTTCCGGAACCTCACTGACACCGTCGTCAGCTTCACGCCCACCGCTAAACTCTCGTTCCTGGCAAACTACGACTACGGCCACGACAAGGTGAACGGATTGCTTGTGCCCGGTGTGTCCAGCCCAGTCTGGTGGACCGGCATCGCCGGATATATCAAGTACGCTCCCAACGACAAATGGTACGTCGCCACTCGCGGCGAGTGGTTCAACGACCACAACGGTTTCAGCACTGGAACCGCCCAGAAAGTCGGCGAATTCACTTTGACCTTGCAGCGCATGCTGGCCGGCAAGCTCATGAGCCGGCTGGAATACCGCTATGACGGATCCGACCAGAATGTGTTCCCATCGCATCTCAATGCTTTGTCAGGAAATCAAAATACCGTAACCGTCGGCTTGATCTACGCATTCAGCAGCGCCGACGCCAAATAACCAAACAACTGTCAGGACGTACATTTTGAACAGCAAGTTAACCCGGGCGGAAACGCCCGGGTTCTTATGCGGGTCGGCTTGGGCGTAAGGTCGTTGCCCAAGCCATACCCGCGCCAATTTTCTCTGAGGTTCGATTCGGAAGCGGACGATGCTGTCCGCAGTTCACTTCGAGGGAGAAGGAACACGTGCCAAATGCTCCCGTAGTAGAAATGAAGAAGACGTTGGGCCTGACTGGCTTGACGATGAACGCCATGGCGCTCATCGCCCCAGGCGCCTTCCTTTGGCTTACTTTTGCTGGACAATCGGCCGCCGGCGCTACCGCACCGGCGACGTGGATTGGCATTCTGTTCGCGACCGCATTGTGTCTCGCCACCGCCGTCTGCTACGCCGAAATGGCGAAGCTATATCCCGGCACCGGCAGTTCGTACCACTTCGCCGAACAGTCCTTCCTCAATCATGAGAAAGCCTGGCCCTATGCGCGTCTCGCCAAGTTCATTACCTGTACGGGCGTGAGGGTTCACCGTAGAGATGTCGCTTGCTGCGTCTCGCCGCCTGCACGGGTGGCCAGGTTCCATTCCATTATCAGCAAGGCGTAGCCCAGCTACGTCTCTAGCGTTGGGGACGAACATGCTCCATCGATACGCGCTCCGCGAAGACACTGGCTGGCACCGCCCGCTACAATACCCCATGCTTGAAGTTGAGTTTGCGCAGCTCTCCGACAGCGGAAGAGTGCGCGAGCACAATGAAGATTACCTCGGCCACGTGCTGCCCTCGAGCCCGGAGGAGGTGCGCAACCATGGCTGGCTGTTCGCGCTGGCGGACGGGGTGGGCGGACAGGACAAGGGCGAGGTGGCTTCGCGCATTGCCGTGGAAAGTGTGCTCGCCGGTTTTCGCGGAGCCCGCGCCGGAGAACCTCACTCGAATTTGCTGCCGAACCTGGTGCAGGCGGCCAACGTGCGTGTGGTCGAGGCCGGAATGGACGCCGCTCCGGGCGGCGCCAGCATGGCCACCACACTGGTGAGTTGCGCGCTGCGCTTCGATCGCGCCGTCGTATCCCACGTGGGCGACTCCCGTTGCTATCTTATCCGGCGCGGCGTGGCTGAGGTGCTCACTCGCGATCATACCCTGGCTAGTGAACACGTGCGCCTGGGCATTATTTCAGCCGAGGAAGCGGCCGCGTCCCCCAATCGTTACCTGCTCAGTCGTTCACTGGGTAGCGAGATGTTCGTCAACGTCGAGACCAATGAGTACCAGTTGCTGGTCGGGGATGTGCTGGTGCTTTGCTCCGACGGGCTGCACGGCGCCGTGACCGCCGCGGAGATTGCGTCTGTAGTCGGCCATCAGGAAAATCTCAATGCGGCCGCGCAAAGGCTGGTCGCGGTGGCCAATCATCAGGACGGCAGCGACAATATCAGCGTTCAGTTGATTCGTATTCGCAGCGTGGAACGTGTCGGCATGTATCGCGGGAGGCCCTACCGGCTTCGCTGATACAAAATCCGCCGCCGCATATGGCGTTCTAGCCGGCCGAGTAAGGCCTGTCATCGCCGGCTCCGCCAATCCTCTTAATATTGCTGTCGGGTGAATCTTTTATGTATTTTTTATGTCTTAACGCCATGGGTTCTGGCATGATGAGTGAGCTTAAGGGAAGCGCAATTTGCCAATTTTCGATAACCAGTTCGGAAAATCGGGCTCATAGCAGCGCGACCATGATGAACCTTGTTGCAGCTTGCCGCGGATATGTTTCGTTGACCAGCCCGCGACCACAATGACCTCTCTCCACACCGGCGACCAACTCGACCACTATCGCATTGAAGGCGTGGCCGCGCGCAGCGGCATGGCCTCGATCTTCCGTGGTACGGACACCCGCACTGGGCTCCCGGTTGCCATCAAGGTGCCGCATCCCGAGATGGAGGGCGACCCGGTTTTATACGACCGATTCCAGCGCGAACAGCAGATTGGCCAGAAACTGGACCATCCCGGCGTGATGAAGGTGATGCCCGACAATGACCGCAGCCAGCTCTACATGGTGATGGAGTGGGTGGACGGGCGGCTACTGCGGCAAATTCTCAACGAGGAACAGAAGCTTGCTCCAGAGCGCGCCGTAAAGATCGCGACCGGCATCGCCAAGGCTCTCGATTACATTCATTCGAAAGGCGTGGTGCACCGCGACCTCAAGCCGGAAAACGTTATGGTGGACGGCGATGACAATATCAAGCTGATCGACTTCGGCATTGCTTCCAATGCTGGCTCGCGGCGGCTTACCTTCGCCAAGTTCACCCAGGCCATGGGAACGCCCGACTATATTTCGCCCGAGCAGGTCAAAGGGAAGCGCGGCGACGGCCGCAGCGACTTGTACTCTCTAGGCGTCATGCTGTACGAAATGCTGACTGGAAAAGTGCCGTTCACCGGCGCTAATCCTTTTGTCATCATGAACGACCGCCTGCTGAATAATCCGATGCCACCGCGGGATATCGATCCCACCATCACTCCACAGCTGCAGGAAGTGGTTTATCGCGCCCTGGAACGGGACCCCGGGAACCGTTATCCCAACGCCCACGAAATGATTTGGGACCTGGAACATCTTGACCAGGTCGGCGTCGCCGAGCGCGCCGAATTGCACAACTGGAAGACGCGCCGCGAGCCCTGGACCCGCAGGCTGCTTTTCTATCTCATGCTGGCTCTGATTCCAGTGGTGGTTTTTGGGCTGCTGCTGTGGGTAGCGCGGCACTGATCATGAGGTTTCTGGGAGGATATGACTCAATGCATTGGAGCGACTGGCGTCCTCGCCCGTCAGACCACGTACCTGTGCCCTGACGGGCGAGGACCCCGTCCATTGATCGTGTGGCCCGTTGGGTAACTTTTTGCTTCGGTTGGGCGAGCTGATGCTTCGCTCTGAGAAGCGCTTAGTGCGGCAAGTACTCTTCCGTGTGCGTCATGAACTCCGGATACGCGTCGGCGCCCAACTCGTGTAAGTCCATGCCTTGCTGCTCACCTTCCAGTGCGACGCGCTGCGGGTAAAAGCGGTTCAGCAACAAATTCAACCCGTAGGTCATCGGAAGCACGAATCCGATCAGCGTGGCTACACCCACCACCTGCGCCAGCCACTGGCCCTGAATCTGATCAGGGAAGCGGGCTAAAAATCCCAGCGCGAGCACCCCCCAGATTCCGCCGAGTGCGTGTACCGAGATGGCGCCGCCAGGATCGTCTACCCGTAAACCAAATTCAAACCATTCCACCGAGAAGACTACGAGCGCGCCCGCAATCAGGCCGACCACAACTGCTTCAGCCGGATTGAGTAGGGCACAAGCCGCGCTGCTCGCGACCAATCCGCCGATCCAGCCGTTGGCCGTGAGCGAAGCATCCGGCTTTCCGAAACGGATATTGGTGACGATAGCCGCAGCCACACCCGCGGAGGCCGCAGACAGCGTGGTATTGATCGCGATCAGCGCCGTGCGTCCCGGTTGTGCGCCCGTAAAAAGGAAAGCTCCGGCTGAGTTGAGGCCCAGCCATCCCATCCAAGCCAGGAAGCAACCGAGAACGACCAGCACGACGTTGTGGCCGGGAATCGCGGAAGGCATGCCTCTTGGGGAATACTTGCCGCGGCGCGGACCAAGGATCCAGGCAACGGATAATGCTGTGAGGCCGCCGACGACCTGAATTGTGCTGGAGCCTCCTGCATCCATGAAGCCATGACCGAGTCCGTAATTCACGCCCAGTTGCGCCAGCCACCCTCCACCCCAAACCCAATGAGCGAACAACGGATAAGTCCAGCCTGCCAACACGGCGGTGGAAGCGCAGATTGCGCCCAAACGCCAGCGGTCGGCGCCGGCTCCGAGCGGAATCAGTGCGGCCAATCCCACACTGAGCATCTGCAACCATGCGGCCAGCACGGTCGGAGAGTTGTCCAGGTTCAGACGGCGCAGGAAAAACGGCTCAGCCGCAATCAAGTTCCAGGGTTTTCCGCCAATCGTCAGGAAGTACGCCGGCTGCCCGGTGAAGGCCTCCACCGAGAAGCCGCAGACAAAGTACACCAGCGCCGCAGTAGCCATCACGCACAGAGAAGCCACCATGGCGTGGGCTGCGCTGCGCGAACGTCCAAGGCCGGTGTTGATGATCGCCAGCCCCGCGCCCGCAAGAGGAACTAAGAGAATGAAAACGATACAAAGCGCGGTTGCGCTTTCCGACAATTGCGGGGCCGGAAGGGGAGTCACTTCCGTTCCTCCTCGGGCAAGGCTCGATAGGAGAGTGCGGCGAGAGTCAGTCCCAGGGTCTCAACTCCGCAGCCGGAGAGCACAAAAACGACACGCGGCCCGGGCGCGGCGAGCATTGCCAACGCGGCCAGAACCAGGCCCCATCCCGCCAGCAATAGTAAGAACCCTGCCAGTCTCATTCCGATACTCTCTGCCGCCGAGCGCGTCTGTTCGCAAGCCCAAGCCGTTTGCGCCTGTAAAAGTTAGGACATCAGAATATAAACTAGCGCTTTCTGCAATAGGAAATTTGCACTTTGCTAGAATGCAAGCCGCACGCAACCTGCTGCGCCAGCGCGAGGATAAAACGAATGACCAAGATTGAGGCGATTATTCAACCTTCCCGGCTTGATGCCGTCAAGGAAGTTCTGCTTGAGGTGGGAGTGGAAGGCATGACGATCACCGACGTGCGCGGACACGGCCGGCAGAAGGGTCATACCGAGCAGTACCGCGGGCGTGAATACACCGTCGATCTGCTCCCCAAGATCAAGCTGGAAATGGTGCTGCCTGACGAGCGCGTCGATGCCGCGGTGAGCGCGATCCTCCGCAGCGCCGCCACCGGAAAAATTGGCGACGGGAAGATCTTCTTATATAAGGTGGACGAAGCCATTCGCATTCGCAACCAGGAGCGTGGGAATGCCGCGCTGTAAATGGCTGATGTTCTTGGCCCCTTCACAAACGTTGTCATCCTTCTATGAAAACAGGCGTACCTGTCCACAGGTATTTGTTGCGGCGATGCGGACAGGCTTCTATTCGTGCTCGAGGCACATAAGGTATGTCCGGACTCCGCCGCTCCCTCTGAGCGTCGCTCTCGAAGAGCAAGGATGACTTCGAGCTGACGGATTCCCCTTACACCGTCGCAAACTTTTCTTCGTCAAACACTACGCCGTCGTGCAGCAGGGCGTAAACCGCGATCAGCAACTTGCGCGCCCGCGCCACCAGTCCGGCATAACTGCACAACGCCGCTGGGTCGGCGAAGCGTCCGATCTCTCCGATCTCGGCCAACAGCATCATCGCCGAACACTCGCCGATCCCCGGAATCGTCATCAGCCACCGCACCCGCCATCTCCTCCGCTTTTTCACTTAGTTGGAGATTTTGCTTTTGAATTTCCTCGCCGTAGTCGTCGATCAGCCGCAAGCAGACGTTCACCGACTCGCCGCGCCTGCGCCGGCAGCTTCACCTCCGCCAGCCACAGCCGTCCCCGCTTGCCGAATAAATCGGTCACCGGAGAACGCAGCCCCTGCTGATGCAGCACCGCATGCACCTGGTTCTTCAACCGCGTGCGCTGCCGCACCAGCGTCGCCCGCAACCGCACCTGCTGCCGTCGCGCCTGCGTCTCCCGATCCGCCTTCCACGACTCCGGCAACAAATCGCAGCGCAACAAATGCGCCAGCGTCTCCGAGTCCACCCGGTCGTTCTTCAGCTTGGCCGAGGCGATCGCCTTCACCCGCTGCGGATGCACCAGCACCAGCCGCTTCACCTCCGGCTCCACCACCTCGCGAAACGCCGGCCAGAAGCCGCACGCCTCCACCGCCACCTGCACTTCTTTCCCGCGAAACTGCCGGAAATACTTGCGCAGCGCCCGCTTCTCGTTGCTCACCGGGCCCGCCTGGATCATCTTGCCTCTTGCTTCCAGCGCCGTCATGTAACAAAATCTCTGGTGAAGATCTACGCCAACGTGGATCATCTCGTGCCTCCTTCAGGGCTTGTGCTTCGAGCACGTACTCTACCCTTGGAGGCACGCTCTTTTTCGTTTTCATTACATCTGAGCGGAGGGAGAGGTTTCGCGAAGCGAAGCCTCTCCGGAGTTGAAGGACCCCGCGTTCGCGTCAGGTGGCAATGTCGCTGCAAGGCACTCTCCCGGGAATTTGTATAAGGCGTCTAGAGAACGCCTTGCAGCGTTCACCAGGCCGCCCGCCTCGCTCAGGATGACAAATTTTGTTATAGGGGCTAATAAAGCCACAACCGCTCAGGATGGCATCTTTGGCGAGTGCTAAACCCCGCCCTCAAATATCTTCTTCGACAAATACCGCTCCGCCGAATCGGGAACCATCGTCACCACGCGCTTTCCCGGCCCTATCCGCTGCGCGACTTGCAGCGCGGCGAATACGCTGGCGCCGCCGCTTGAGCCCGCGAGCACGCCCTCGAGGGCTGCCAACTGCTTCACCGTGTCGAACGCGTTCTGGTCGCTCACCTTCAGAATCTCGTCGCACACCGACGGGTCAAAATTCTTGGGTATGAAGCTGGATCCGATTCCTTCCACCTTGTATTTGCCAGGTTTCCCGCCGCCAAGCACGGAGCCCTCGGTCTCGACCGCAAACGCCTGTACTCCCGGAACGTGCTTCTTTAAGTACCGCGCCACTCCGGTGAAGGTTCCCGAAGTTCCGACGCCGATTACCACGGCGTCAATTTGTCCCTCCATCTGATCGTAGATTTCGGCGGCGGTAGTTTCGTAGTGATAGTCGGGATTCGCAGGATTATCGAATTGTCCCGCAACAAAGGCATCGGGATCCTTCGCAGCCAGTTCCTTGGCCCGCGCGATCGCACCCGCCATGCCCTCGGAATCGGGCGTGCGGATCACCTCTGCCCCAAGCGCGCGCATGATCATTACTTTTTCCGCTGAAAAGCGCTCGGGCACAAACAGCACCACCTTGTAGCCGCGATTCACTCCAATCAGCGACAACCCAATTCCAGTGTTCCCGGCGGTAGCCTCCACGATCGTGCCACCGGCCCGGAGTAGTCCTTGCTTCTCCGCCCGCCGGATGATCCCAACCGCGGCCCGGTCCTTGACGCTCCCCCCAGGATTCAGGTATTCCAGCTTGGCGAATACGTCCGCCGATCCGGGCGGAACAATGTTCTTCATGTGTAGGATAGGGGTTTCGCCGACAAGCTGAGTGATGTCGTCAGCGACGCGTAGGCGGGTTCCCTCGATTAATTTCATCCCCACCACTACAGAGTACGGGTGGATCGCAGCAGCGTCAATTGCGCATCAGTGTGCCTGAGGGATTGAACTAATGGGGCTCGGGGGAGGTTCGCTCGGAGACTGCCGAGGCCGGTGTCCTACGCGACTCGACTTTACTGCCCGCTCCCCGATGCCGGTCCTGGCCCCGCATAATACCCACTGCGAGTTCTGACTATCAGCTTGCCATAGCCTTTGGCCTTGGCTTCCACCCGTACCGTGCGGTACCCGCCCTGACTCTTGGGCGTGGTCGGCTTGTAGCCGAGTGTGTACTGGCTGCGAATGTCGTGGGCTACCGTCCGGCTGATGTCATCCACTTCAGCCAGGGTCTTCGGTAGGAAGGCGATTCCGCCGGTACGCTCAGCCAGGGTTTCCAGCGCTCGCCGGGCCCGCCGCTGCCTCTCTTCGCCGAGCAATCCGATGGCATATACAGCCGGCCCGTTTTCCTCTTGTAGTCGGCGCACGGCCTGTTCCAACGATTCCCGGCTGGCGTTGTCCTCGCCGTCGGTTACCACAAATAGAACCTTCTTCTGCAACGGGGATTGTTTCAATTGCTCGGCCGAGGCCACGACCGCATCGTACAAAGCCGTCCCTCCGCGCGCCTCCACCTTTTCGAGCGCTTCTTTCAGTTTAGCGATGCTGTTCGTAAAGTCCTGGTCGAGGTAATACTCGTCGTTGAAGTTCACCACAAACACCTGGTCCTGCGGATTGCTCGCTCGCACCAGATTCAGGGCGGCCTTATTCACCTTGTCGCGCTTTTCCCGCATGGAACCCGAGTTGTCGATCACGATGCCCATGGCCACCGGCACATCCTCCCGGCGGAAGGAGGTGATGCTCTGCGGTTTGCCGTTTTCAAAGACGGAGAAGGCGTTGCGGTCCAGGTCCATGACCATGCGCTGCTTGTTGTCCACCACAGTGGCGTGCAGCACAACTTCTTCCACTTCCTTCTTGAAGACGAATACGCTGCCAGTGTTGCCGGCGGGCTGCTCCCCTTGCGGTTCGGCGGAGGTGGGATTGTCCTTGCTCGGCGCAGGGTGCGCCGACTGGGTGGAATCTGGATTCTGTGGAGTCTTGTCCGGGACTTTGTCTTGGCTCTGGGTCGCTACCGTGGTCAGAAATAAGCCGGTCAGCAAAATTAAAACGCGGCTATTCCGAAGGCGCATAGTAACCCGTCTTGGCATAGACCCGGAGCGGCGGCAATCCCTTGGGCGGAGTGAGCTTCACTTTTATCTTACGCCACTTGCCGTCACGTGTCCGATTCTTAGGACGGTATCCCAGCACATATTGGTTGCGTAGCTCAATCCCGATTTTTGTGGCGACGTCGGCCAGGTCGTTGGGATTGTCGATGCTGAACACCCGCCCGCCGGTAATTTCCGTGACCTCGGTCAGCAGGGCGGGCCCGAGCTGTTCTTCGATGGTGGGCAGGTTGTGGTCATAAATCCCGATCGCATAGATCAGCAGATCGGCTTCTTTCACGGTCGCCTTGATCTCGCTCTCGGTGTAACGGCTGTGATTGTCGCCACCATCGGAAATAATCAGCAGCGCCCTCTTCTGATATTTGGCCTGCCGCATCTTGCTCACGCCGAGGTAGATGGCATCGAGGAGAGATGTGCGTCCCTTGGGAACGGTAAGGATCAGTTTATTCTGAATCTCGTCCACCGACTGGGTGAAGTCGGAAATCACCTCTGGCTTGTCGGCAAACGCGATCATGAAGAACTCGTCTTGCGGATTGGCCGTTTTGAAGAACTCCACTACCGCTTCCCGGGCGCGCTCGATCTTACTGCCCATGCTGCCGCTCATATCGAAAATCACGCCCAGCGAAACCGGAGCATCCTCGCTGGAGAAGTGCCGAATCTCCTGCTGATCTTTGCCCTCGTAGACCGAAAAATTATCTTTGTCCAGTCCCGTGACCAGGCGATTCATGGAATCGGTAATGGTTACCGGCACCAACACCAGATCCACATCCACCTTGACCGGCTTGGTGTGGGTCTGCATGGAGGCATCGATGAGGGCGTTCTTCGCCGGTTCGGGAGGCGTGACTCTGGGACTGATATGTACGTCATCCACCGGAGCCTGTGCCCACGAAACCGCCGAGCAGCCGGCAATTCCAGCCGCCATGATCGCAATAAGGGTGGAAAACAGAAACGCCCGGGCCATGATTCTGCGCCGGGCTCGATTCGGGTCCGAAGAGGAGGTTCGTACTGGGAACGACTCGCGATGTGACTCGCGATTCAACCCGCGCACGCGGAAGCGGGCCATAAGTACCTCGTTGCCGGTGATCCTATCACAGGTCACCCGATCTGGAACCACTCCTTTTTTGATCCTGCCGATCTAAATACTGTGCAAAAGTTTACTCATAAACATTCAGCAAGACGCCTAACGGCGCGGCTCCTGTTACAATTCCACCGTCCATCTATGGCTCACATTGCACCTTTTCGCGCCCTCCGCTACGACCGAGCACGTGTATCTCCGTCTCAGGTCGTTACTCAGCCTTACGACAAAATCACTTCTCAGATGCAGGAAAGTTATTACGCGGCTAGTCCGTATAACTTGGTCAGGGTGATTCTCGGCAAGCGCGAGCCTACCGACCATCCCGGCAACAACCCATATACCCGTGCCGCGGGGTACGTGTCCGATTGGCGTCGAGACGGCATTCTCAAACAGGATGTTGACCCGTCGATCTACCTCTATTCCCAGCGCTTTACGGTTCCAGGGAAGAAGATTGAGGCGGAGCGTAAAGGTTTCATCGCCTTGGGCCGTGTGGAAGACTATTCCGCCAAGGTGGTTTTTCGCCACGAGCAAACCCTGGCCAAACCCAAAGCCGACCGCCTGGATCTGCTGCGCGCCACCCGCGCTCACTTTGGGCAGATCTTCATGCTGTATAGCGATCCCCCCGGCGAAATCGATGCCGCGCTCGCCACCGCCAACGACCCTGACATCGAAACCCGCGACGAGTACGGTGTGCAGCATCGCCTCTGGAAGATTTCCGAACCCCGCCTGGTCGCTCTTGTCCAGGACAAGATGCGCGACAAAAAGCTGATCATCGCCGACGGTCATCACCGCTATGAAACCGCGCTGAATTATCGCAATGAACGGCGCAGCGCCGCAGCCTCCGTTCCACAGGGCGCGCCCGCCGGCGAGGCGTCCGAAGAAGCCCCTTATGACTTTGCCATGATGACTTTCGTGAACATGGATGCTCCCGGCTTGACCATCCTACCCACGCATCGCATCGTCCACAGCCTGCCGTCATTCGACACCCACGAATTTCGCACCCGGGCCCGCGCCTATTTCAGCGTGGAGGAAGTTGATCCGTCGGTGGACGCCCCCCGCGCCACCGCGATTCTCCGCGAAGCCTCCCAAACCGGCACGGCTCTGCTGGCGGTTACCGCGCATCACGCTTTCCTGCTGGACCGGGCCAGCGCCACCGGCTCCGATATTTTTTCCGGCCTGTCACTGCGCCAGCAGTCGCTCGACGTAGTGCAGTTGCACAAGTGCGTGCTCGAGAAGGTCCTCGGCATCTCCGAAGAAGCCATTCGCAACCAGCAAAATATCAGCTACGCCCGCGAAGCCGACGAAGCCCTGACGCAAGTGCACAGTGGCGCCGCCAACATTGCTTTCCTCATGAACCCGGTCCGCATGCAACAGGTCCGCGACATCGCCTTCGCCGGCGAAGTCCTCCCCCAGAAGTCAACCGACTTCTACCCCAAGCTGCTAAGCGGTTTGTGCGTCTACGCGCTAGAGTGACACTGAGAGCCCGGCACAAGCGAATCACAGTTCTTTGCGTCCTCTGCGGCCGTTCTCCGCGAACTCCGCGATTTAAGATTTTGTCTTGCTGACGATGTCAAAACCTTAAATCGCAGCGGCCGCAGAGAACCCCTGCAGAGCGCGCAGAGAAACCCAGCCTCCGCACGATATCCCCTGTGCCCCCCTGTGACCCCTGTGGTTGAACAATCCCACCGAGGATTACAATATCCCCATGCAAGACCCCCTAATCATCGCCGGACGCGAATTCCACTCCCGCCTCATCGTCGGCACGGGAAAATACAAGTCGTTCCAGGAAACCGCTCGCGCCCTAGAAGCCAGCGGCGCCGAAATGGTGACGGTCGCGGTGCGCCGCGTGAATCTCGACCGCAGCAAAGAATCGCTGCTCGACTACATTGATCCCAAGAAATATTTTCTGCTGCCCAACACCGCTGGCTGCTATACCGCCGATGAAGCCATCCGCGCCGCCCGCCTGGGCCGCGAAGTCGGCCTCTCCGACTGGGTCAAGCTGGAAGTCATCGGCGATCAGGCAACGCTCTATCCCGATGTGCAGGCTACGCTCGAAGCCACGCGCGTTCTGGTAAAAGAGGGCTTCACCGTCCTCCCTTACACCACCGACGACGTGGTCTTCGCCAAGCGCCTGCTCGATGCCGGAGCCGCCACCGTCATGCCGCTGGGCGCGCCCATCGGCAGCGGCCTGGGCATCCAGAACGCCGCCAATATCCGCATCCTGCGTGAAATGATTACCGGAGTCCCGCTGATCCTCGACGCCGGCGTAGGCACTGCCTCGGACGCAACGGTAGCGATGGAGCTGGGCGCTGACGCCGTCCTCATGAACACCGGCATAGCCAACGCCCAAGACCCGGTTTTGATGGCCGAAGCCATGAAACATGCTGTGATGGCCGGACGAGAAGCGTATCTATCTGGCCGCATGCCCAAGAAGCTCTATGCGACGGCCAGCTCCCCCTGGAAGGTGTAGTGCGCTAACTAGTAGCGCCGGCGTCTCGCCGGCCTCTGGTCACTTTGCGAATCCGTAACCGTTCTCGCACCCACGCTGCGGCCTCACAAAATAAAAGGGCGGCTCAAGGGCCGCCCTCAACCTTCTAAGTATTCCCACCTCACATCAGCATCTTCACGCTCATCACGTGAATCGTGTCCCCATCCACATGCCCAGTCACGGCAATGTGGTGTCCGATGTGATCCGTCAACGCCTCGGGATTCGTCACAGTTAGCACCTTCTGATCGCCATCGGTGACCACTACCATTTTGGCGCCCTCAGCCAGGCATTTCTTGGTACACGTAGCGGCCGCGGCGGCGGCGCCTTTGGCTCCGCACTTGGAGTCGCTGACCCAGCCATTTACGGTCGTGGCTTTGCCCATATCGTCGCTAGCCGCGACCGCCGCGACCATAAAGAACACCAGCGCCAGAACCACCAAAACCATCATCAACTTCTTCATAGAAAGACTCCTATCGGTTGTTGCGGCCTGCGCCGCAGATTTGGCCTAACTGCGATGGCGCGCCTCCGCTCAGGCGCGAGCCGACAAACTGCACATGGATGAGCATAGCAATTCAGACCGCACTTGCCCCCAGAAAATAAGCAAAATTTCCGCCACTATATCACAGCCCGGCGCGGACGAAATGTGAATTGATTTGCTGCGACGACTGCTCTTACGCCGGGTGCAACAGGCCATGTGGGGACGGGCACTCTCGCCCGTCCAGGCGGGCGCGGGGTCTGCGCCCGCAGTGCAGCGCCACGGGACTCTCGATCCGGTGTGGACGCAGATCATGTGGACGCGGCCGCCTCGCCCGCGAGCCCTCGCAGCTGCCGAGTCATGCATGGCGGCGGAAAAGCTGATTTCCCCCTACGAACCCAACCACTTTGTCATCCCGAGAGGCTGTGACTTTTTGGGATCATCCTTCAAAGCCCTGTCATCCTGAGAGGCTGTGACTTTTTGACTACTGCATATGCCTGTCATCCTGAGGAAGCGGAGTCCTGCGCGAGTAGCGCAGGACTCCCAACGAAGGACCCATGCATTGCTCTTGCCAGCGCCCAAATGTTGAAGCGCTGAAGGCCGGCGTTTTTCACCGGCCGAAATTTAGGCAATTGCTCTGGAGCACCCCCGAAAGAAATGCACAGGTCCTTCGTCGGGAGTGCCGCGCTAAATCGCGCGGCACTCCGCTTCCTCAGAGGCTGTGACTTTTTGACTACTGCATATGCCTGTCATCCTGAGGAAGTGGAGTCCTGCGCGAGTAGCGCAGGACTCCCAACGAAGGACCCATGCATTGCTCTTGCCAGCGCCCAAATGTTGAAGCGCTGAAGGCCGGCGTTTTTCACCGGCCGAAATTTAGGCAATTGCTCTGGAGCACCCCCGAAAGAAATGCACAGGTCCTTCGTCGGGAGTGCCGCGCGATTCGCGCGGCACTCCGCTTCCTCAGGATGACAGAGGTTCGCGGCCGTCAAGAAAGTCACAGCCCCCGAGCGCAGCGAAACGATCCGCGTCCTTTGCGGACCGTTTCGCGCAGTCGAGGGACCTTGTGTTCCCCTTCCCCTCAAAACCACCCCCGATGGTGCCCCATCCTAATCGCGTTCTGTGCGATTAGGGTGGGGCTTTTGACCTGTGAATCGAATGGCTCGATGCTTCCCCGTTTTTCGGAGCCCCCTCCAAACCCCGCCACCACCATCGAAGGGCACGGCTTCGTGCCGTGCTGCAAGCCGCAGCACAAAATCCAGACCCGCGCCGTCAAGGCGCAACTAAAACGATCTCTCCCCTGTAATCCCGAACGCAGAGAAACCATCCGCATCGCCGTATTGGCAGGAGAGGCAGGAAGACCCGAGTTGCATCCAGCGAGGTACGCCGGGGATAGGGTATCTTCATAATAGAATTAGATCCATCGCGGGATTAAAAATAGAGATATGGCAACCACACAGCCTCGCGTATTGCTCCCAGGACGGAAGCCGGATGAGCTAGTCCTTACATACGCAGGGAACATCGTTAAGCATCTAGGAGTGCAGATGTATGCCGGACGCCCTGTTCCGGCAATTGCTGAGCTTATCTCCAATGCGTGGGATGCTGACGCGACGCTGGTCGACGTGAGGCTGCCGCTTGACGAACCTTGGAGCGGCAGCGCCAGCCAGATGATCGAGGTGTCCGATAACGGCAACGGAATGACTTGGGAGATGGTAAGGGACGCATACCTCGATGTTGGCCGCGATCGGCGAGACGAGGAAAAGACAGACCGATCTCCGGATGGCCGTCTGCTTCAGGGAAGAAAAGGTGTCGGCAAACTGGCAGGATTCGGAATTGCGGATGTCATGGAAATACAAACAGTACACCAGACAGCGGTACCCGGTGTTGGGGAACGGGCTCTGATCTGGTTCAGGCTGTCCCTGGCGGAGCTTAAGAAGACCAAGAATAGAGCTCCCGTAGACCTAATCTATGCGGGCCCTGTCAGCAAAGCACCCGACGGAGGTCGAGTGGAGACGGGCACGAGTGTCATCCTGCGCCAACTTCACCAAAGACGAGCACAGAACGCCGACCGATTCCACCACAGCATGGCTCAACGCTTCCTACTAATCGGGCCGAAGTTCCTTCTAAGGATTAACGGAGAAGAGCTTCGGGAGGAAGAGATAAACCTGCAGTGGCGGTGGCCGAGCAAAGGGTGGGCTACCGAAGACGTTGAAGGCTGCGGGCCCGTCAGCTACTGGTTCGGATTCACGCCACAGCCGCGGAAGCAAAACGAAGGGGAGCTAAGCGGAATTCTGATTTACACACGGGACAAAGTCTCGCAAGAGGCAACCTCCTTTGAGATCAGTGGCGGCGTTACTGGGCAGCACGGATTGCGGTACCTCGTCGGTATGGTGAAAGCTGAATGGCTTGATGCAGGCGTTGACGCACCTGATCTCATCGCGACTCACCGTGGCTCCATTGCCTGGGAGAGTCCCCAAGGTGCAGCCCTACAGACCTGGGGCCAAAAGCTGCTGCGGAAGTACCTTTCCGAGTGGGCGAAGCGGCGGGCGGAACTGCGCGAGAAGGAAATAACTGAGCTTCACCCGGGGCTGAAGGCCCGGATCGACAGCCTTGCGGCGCCGTATCGAGAGGTTGCACTCCGGTTCGTGGAAAAGTTTAAGTCCATCGAAATGGAGCCAGAAGAGTTCGAGGCAATACTTTCCTGGTTCTTGGACGCGCTAGAGAACGCGACCCTCCGTAGTATCCTTCAAAAACTTCGGGAAACGGATGTGGCCGACCTGGGTCAACTGGATGAGCTACTCTCGAAAATGGAGATTCGGACCGCGGTGACGCTCCTCCAGATTATCGAGAGCAATCTAGCAGCCATCGAAACCCTGGAAAAGATGCACCAGGAAAACGCAAAGGAACGTGGAGTCATCTCCAAGCACCTCGAAGCCAATCCGTGGCTTATCGATACCACCTGGATGCTCAACAAAGCGGAGGGGCGTGTCTCAACTTGGATTGAGAAGGAGTTTGACCTAAAACCTAGGGGTCACAAGGAAGACGACGACCGGGCGGACTTCTTCTGCATCGCAGTGGGCGGAACGCTGCACATCGTCGAGATAAAACGCGGTGCGTACGTTGCCTTAGAGAAGGATATCCTCCAAGCTGACAAATACCGCAGGTACGTACTCAAGCGGTTCGCTGAGCTCTCGAATCCGAAGGCGATCAAATACACGCATGTCCAGAGTCACTTGATCGGCGCCGAACTCGACGACGACGCGGAGAATCTTAAGCAGACGTACGCCGACAAAGGATTCGTATTTTTTACCACATGGGACGACTTGATTGAGCGGGCCAAGCAAAGCCATTATCAGTTCCGCGGAATTCTCCAGGAGCGTGCATTAGAAGGCACGGCTCCAGAAAATCCCGAGTAGTGACGATTAAGACAGGAATGAAGACTGTTGAAAAACCAAGAGCCCTTGACCTGTTTGCCGGTTGTGGTGGCCTATCCCTAGGATTGCGTAGAGCTGGTTTCCGTATTGCCGCAGCCGTTGAACTCGACGCAATTGCCGCCGACACATATCGGTGGAACAATCGGCGGACAGCGTTAATCGAAAAGGACATCCGGGACGTTTCCGCCAGTGAGATCGCCAAAGCCGCTGGGAAAGAGCAAATTGTTCTCCTAGCCGGCTGCGCACCTTGCCAAGGTTTCTGCTCTCTGACAGCAAAATATAAGCGCAGGGACCCCCGCAATCAACTCCTCGGCGTCATGGGTGATCTGATAGCAAAACTACGCCCGACCGCGGTCATGATGGAAAATGTCCCGGGCCTAACCACGCGAGGCAAGGCCGTGTTCCGGTCATTCCTTCGGATATTGGAAACAGCAGGCTATCAGTACAGTTGGCGAATCGAGCAGATGGCGGATTTTGGCGTTCCCCAGTCGCGTAGGCGACTTGTATTGCTGGGGGGAGAGGCTTCGAAATACCGCATCCTGAGCCAACGCATTCCCGTGTCTGCAAACCCGGCGCGGATATACAGGCTTGGGCGACGGTACGTCAAGCTATCGCTCATCTAGGCGGCCCTTCCACGCTCCGTGCGGCCCTGCGGGGCGGAGGTCCTCGGGCACATGAATGGCATGTTGTCCGTGACCTGCAGCCCCAGACCAAGAGACGTCTCAAGGCAGCGAAGCCTGGGGCGACATGGCTCAGGGTGAGAGAGTCTTTAAGGCCACTTTGTCACAGAGACGGCTATAACGGCTTTACCAATGTGTACGGTCGGATGTCGTGGGACGAAGCCTCTCCAACTATTACCAGTGGGTGCACCACTACATGCAAAGGTAATCTGGACGACCCCGACCCACGTCGCTACACCATCTCCGTACGCGAGGCCGCCCTGCTTCAAACCTTTCCGGAAACTTATCAGTTCGCGACCGACGAGATGGAAGCCGTGTGTGAGTTGATCGGCAACGCCGTTCCTCCACGCTATGCATACGCCGCCGGAAAAGCCATCATTGCCGCGCTCAAGGCGAACGGAATAGTCTGACGGGGCGATGGGCTGAACTGCACCCCAATGAGTCAATGGCCAGGAGACGCGCAGAAGCAACGTACCACCTTCGGACGACTGTCTCGGTCAGAACTTATGTCGCGAGTTCGCAGTACTGGCAACCAAAGCACCGAGGAACGTCTCGCTAGGTTGCTGCGACGGTCGAGCCTCTCCGGTTGGAGACGCCAGCAGCACTTGGTCGGACACCCAGACTTCGTGTGGTCCACCGAGAGAGTAGCCGTCTTCGTCGACGGGTGTTTCTGGCATGGCCATACGTGCGCGAAGAACATCTCTCCGAAAACCAACGCGGCGGAGTGGCGGGAGAAAATAAGCCGGAACCAAGCTCGAGACCGCTGCACAAGTCGCGCTTTGCGTCGCCTAGGGTGGAGTGCGATACGGATATGGGAGTGCCAGCTCGCCCGAAACCCTCGCCTCTGCTTGACCAGAATACGCAGAGCCCTCGGACGAATCGAAGCTTTGAGTTAACTCATTGGCTGCGCTCCTTTTGGCAGACATGCGAACATTCTGACTACCCAATTCCCACTTCGGGAACCCACCCCCACTTTCCCTCTTTTTCTCTTGACCCTACTTCTCCAACTAAGCGATAAAGAAACCTGCACCTTTTACTCACAAGTACATACCAAATCGTAACTACTTTATTATGACGATTTTACCCATAACCCCTTTACAGCCAAAGATTTTGCGCAATTTTCCTGCCATCTCTCTGATTCGGTTAGATCGGAGGGGTGGGGGGTGGAGCTTTCATCATGAGTTGTTCCCTTTATGGCAATCACATCCCGCGCTGTCAGCACATCAAAACCAACGGCACCCAATGCGGCTCCCCGGCTCTCCGCCGCAAACGATTCTGCTTCTTTCATAACCGCTGGCGCGCCACCCGCCTCAATCTGAACCGGGCCGGCACGCTGCAAGCCACCACCACCGTCGAACTCCCCGTACTCGAGGACGCCGACTCCATCCAGGTTTCCCTGATGGAAGTCATGCGCCTCATCATCTGCCGCCAGCTCGACCACAAGACCGGAGGCCTCCTGCTCTACGGCCTGCAAACCGCCTCCCACAACCTGCACCGCCTCGACTTCGAGCACTGCCACAAATCCAGCATCGTAATCGACCCCCAAAGCGTCCGCGAAACCGGCCTAGGCGACGATGCCTGGCAACCCGAAGACTTCGAAGAAGAGGAAGAAAGCCAGCAGGAAGATGCAACTGTCGCAGCCTGTGTGGAGCGGGCGCCCTCGCCCGCTACTCTATCCACGGAGACAACTGCCGCCAATCAAGATGAAGACTGGCAAGAAGTCCAACGCATCGAGTCCGCCCTCGAAGGTGCAGAACAAGGCAACTGGCGCGATCTGAAGACCGTCTTCCAACTAGCAGGAATCTTTCCTGCTAAAGACGGAGCAGCGTCCGAGAATAGTGTAGATGTTGGATAGGGAGGCGGGGACAATGTCCATGGAGGACAATTACGTGGCGCTGCACTGCGGGCGCAAACCCCGCGCCCGCCTGGACGGGCGAAGGCGCCCGTCCCCACATGGCCGTTGCCTGTCCCCACACGTTTTCTTCGCTCACCGCCGGTTTGAGGCTACCGTGCTGAACTCGGCCGCACACCGGCTTCCGCAACCGTCATCGCGGCAGCGGGGAAGTGGTGGCCGATTCCTGGCACCGTCCGTCCCACCACCGGCGCGATCTGCCGCACCTGAGTCATCAGTTCGTCGAACTGCTCGGGGAAGAGCGACTGAATTCCGTCGGACAATGCCCGGTCCGGCTGATGGTGCACTTCGATGATGAGCCCATCCGCGCCCACCGCCACCGCGGCGCGCGACAGCGGCGTAACTTTGTTGCGCTTTCCCGTGCCGTGGCTGGGATCGACCACGATAGGCAGATGGCTCAGCCGCTGCACCGCAGGAACGATGCTCAAGTCGAGCGTATTGCGGGTGTGATCGGCGAAGGTGCGCACGCCGCGCTCGCACAGGATCACGTTGTAATTTCCTTCGCTCATCACGTACTCGGCGGCCATGAGAAATTCCTCCAGCGTGGCCGACATGCCGCGCTTGAGCAGCACCGGTTTGTTGGCCCGTCCGGCGCGCTTCAGCAGAGAGAAATTCTGCATGTTGCGCGCGCCGATCTGGATGACGTCGGCATACTCCTCGACCAGCTCCAGCGATTCGTTGTCGATGGCCTCGGTAACGATCTTCATCCCGAATCTCTCGCGGATGTCGGCCATGATCTGCAGGCCTTCTTCGCCCAGCCCCTGGAACGAATACGGCGAAGTGCGCGGTTTATACGCCCCTCCGCGGAAGAACTGTGCGCCTGCCCGCTGCACGCGCTCAGCCACCGCAAATGCCTGCTCGCGGGTTTCGATGGCGCACGGTCCAGCCATGATGGCCAGCCCTGCTCCGCCGATCGTGGCATCGGTGCCGGGAAAGCGGATGACCGTGTTGTCCGGCTTGATGTCGCGGCTTACCAGCTTGTACGGCTTGGTGACGCGGATGAGTTCGACTACGCCAGGCATCTCTTCCAACGTGCCGGGCTCAACCTCCCCGCGATTGCCCGTAATGCCGATGGCCGTGCGTTCGGCGCCCGGCATGGCATGGGCGCGGTATCCCAACGATTCGATTTTTTCGCAAACCGCGCGCACCTGGTCCGGCGTGGCGTGCGCCTGCATGACGACTAACATGAGCCCACCTCAAAGGATGCAAGTTTATCGTCTTCGGCGGGGCGGCGGCAAATGGGGCTCGCTATCGACCGCAACAGTTCCCGAGGCTGCCAGAAGCTCTCAACCATAGGGGACACAGGGATTCACAGGGGAATGCCTTCGCCTCGATATACTGCCTTGGTGGCCCGGTCGATTGCGCAGGAACAAGACATCCTCAAACTGCCGCTCCCGAAGCGGCCGCCACGACTGACTTCGCGGCGCATCGGCATTCACACTTCGAGCGCCGGCGGCGTGCAGAACGCAGCCGAGCGCGCCTACCGGCTGGACTGCAATACCTTGCAGATATTTTCCTCCAGCCCGCGGCAGTGGGCTCCATACGAACTTAGCCTGCCGCAGTGCCGGGAGATGACTCGCTTGCGGGAAAAGTATGACCTCAAGCCGCTGGTCATTCACACCAACTACCTCGTGAATCTCGCCAGCACAACTCCGTTATTTCTGAAGAAGTCGATCGCCGCATTCCGCGGCGAGTTGGAGAGGGCGCTCGCCATGTGCGCCGATTATCTGGTGCTGCATCCCGGCTCGTTTCGGGGAGCGGATCGAGAAGCTGGATTGCTGCAAACCTCGGCGGCTATTGCGGCCGCCGCGCAGGGTCTCGATCTGGCGAAGTCTGGGCTTACGGTGCTGATCGAAAATACTGCGGGAGCTGAATATTCTTTGGGAGGAAGTTTCGAGCAGGTCGCCGAAGTTCTGGAGAGGCTGCACGGAATCGTGCCAATTGCGGCGTGCATCGATACGTGCCACACCCATGTCGCCGGATATGACATCGTCAGCGCGGCTGGCTGGCGGGATACATTGGCACAGCTCGATTCGACCATTGGGCTGGCGAATGTCCGCGTCTGGCACTGTAATGACGCTAAGGCAGCCTGCGGATCGAAGCTTGACCGTCATCAACAAATTGGGAAGGGAACGATCGGCCTGGAGCCGTTCCGGCGGCTGCTGAACGATCCCCGGCTGGCGCACGCCGCGTTTATTGCGGAGACTCCGATTGATGAGCCGGGAGATGATCGAAGGAATGTGGAGGCGCTGAAGAAGCTGGTAAGAAAGTGAACCGCGCGGGAGCTGTGACTTTATTGCCTTTTTACAAGCACTGCCTCCCCGGAGTCGAAGGACCTCGCGTTCGCGTCGAGCGGCAGGGACGGTGCAAGGGATTCTCACTGGGCTTTGTACAAGGCATCGGGAGAATGCCTTGCAGCGTCGGTGCCGCTGCCGGCCGCAACGGGGTCCTTCGACTCGCAAGCGTCGCGCTAAGCGCGCGCCGCCCGCTTCGCTCAGGATGACAGGGGTCTGAAAATGGCAAGAGTTTCGAACTTCTGGCGGATAGACGAAGGCGGCCGTCGTCACGTGTGCTGATAAGCTTTAAGCGTCGTCTGGCAAATCTAGATAGAATCGTCTGATATTTTCGTGACGGAGTTCTGAAAACTGCATGAAACTCTATCGCTCGCGCCAAGGATTCTTCGCCCAGCAGAATGACAGCTACTACGCAGTCGATGGCGGCTCCTGGGATGGTCTGATCACACGCGAGGATCTTTTTCCTTATCTGCAGAATCTGGCCGACAAATCGAAGCCCGTGGCTACCCCGTTGCCGGACGACCTGCTGGCTCCCATCGGCAGCCAGGAAGTATGGGCTGCCGGCGTTACCTACTTCCGCAGCCGCGCCGCCCGCATGGAAGAGGCCAAGACTTCAGGCGGAGGCGATTTTTACGATCGCGTCTACCAGGCGGAGCGGCCGGAGCTGTTTTTTAAGGCGACGCCACATCGTGTGGTTGGGCCCTCGGCCAAAGTTGCTATCCGCGACGATGCGTCCTGGTCAGTGCCAGAGCCGGAGCTGACTTTGTTCATTTCGCCGGGCGGGAAGATTCAAGGCTACACCATCGGCAACGATATGAGTTCGCGCGACATTGAAGGCGAGAATCCTTTGTATTTGCCGCAGGCTAAAGTCTATGACCGTAGTTGCGCGCTCGGGCCTTGCTTGCTGGTGTCGGATGAGCCTTTGCCTGCGTCCACTGAAATTCAGCTCGAAATTGTGCGAGGTGGGAAGACAGAATTTTCCGGGGCCACGAGTCTCAAGGAGTTGAAGCGTGATCTTGCGCAACTGGCGAATTATTTGTACCGCAATAACAGCTTCCCGAACGGATGTTTTCTGCTGACTGGCACGGGGGTGGTGCCTCCTGATTCTTTCACGCTGAAGAAAGACGACGAGATCCGCATTACGATTCCGCCGATTGGGACCTTGGTGAATCGGGTCGGCTAGCGTCGGCGTTCTAGAGACGTTGCTAGCAACAGTCTGGCGGTTGGCAAGGAATGTTTCATCTTGCTGACAAACCCTCTCGTACGGCTGTTTCGAGCCGGGCGAGAAATCCGCTTTTTCTTGGCGCCTGCGAACCGTAGATTCCTCGACAGGGCGCGCGGGCGAGCCGCCCGCGCCCACACGTTGTAAAATCGAAGTTTACCCAAATCCTCGTTGACCCCTACTATGCCGCACGACGCAAGCACCGAAACTAGCCGCGACGAACGCTACAACGCGCGCCAGATCGAAGAAAAATGGTTTGAGCGCTGGCGGCTTGACGATTCGCTCTACGCCGCCGAGGCGAATTCCGCCAAGCCCAAGTACTACGTGCTGGAGATGCTGCCCTATCCCTCGGGCGCGCTGCATATGGGGCACGTGCGCAACTACTCCATCGGCGATGCGCTGGCGCGCTACATGTGGATGAACGGATACAACGTGCTGCATCCCATGGGCTGGGATTCGTTTGGGCTGCCGGCGGAGAATGCCGCCATCCAAAACAACACGCCGCCGCGCGAGTGGACGCTGCGCAATATCGCCAACATGAAGGCGCAGATGAAGCGCCTGGGCTTTGCCTACGACTGGTCGCGCGAGGTCACTACCTGCTTCCCGGAGTACTACCGGTGGAATCAGTGGTTCTTTCTCAAGCTCTACGAGCGAGGGCTGGCCTACCGCAAGAAGAGCAAGGTGAATTGGTGCCCGAAGTGCGCCACGGTGCTTGGCCAACGAGCAGGTGGTGGACGGCTGCTGCTGGCGGCACGAAGATACGCCGGTCGAGCAGCGCGAACTGGAGCAGTGGTTCCTGCGCACCACGCAACTACGCCGACGAATTGTTGCGCGATCTGGAGAAGCTTGACGGGCTGGCCGGAAAAAGTGCGCACCATGCAGCGCAACTGGATCGGCCGCAGCGAAGGCACGCTGGTGGACTTCAAGCTGGACGGCGCCTTCCGGGCCGGCTGGCTCGACCATCACGGTCTTCACCACGCGTGTCGACACGATCTTTGGCGCGACTTCGGTGCAACTTGCGCCGGAGCATCCGCTGGTCGCGGATCTTAGCCGCGAGTGACGCCAAGTTGCGCGCGGAAGTCGAGCAGTTGATTGCCGAGCAGCGCAAAGCTAAAGAAGTCGGCGACATTGGGGAGATCGAGAAGCATGGTGTGAACACGGGGCGCTTCGCCATCAATCCGTACAACGGCGAGAAGGTTCCCATCTGGGTGGCGAATTACATCCTGATGGACTACGGCACCGGCGCGATCATGAGTGTGCCGGCGCATGATGAGCGGGATTTTGAGTTTGCGCGAGAAGTATGGGATTGAGATTCGGCAGGTGATTGTGCCGGCGGTCAGCGGACGAGAGCGCCCGCTCCACACAGGACACTGCCATTCACTACGCACGACGGGACTGCTGGTGAACTCGGGACCATTTACCGGCCTGGGTTGCGACGATGCCATTGAGAAGATGTCGGCGTTCGCCGAGAAGAATGGTTTTGGCAAGGCCACCGTCACCTTCCGCCTAAAGGACTGGGGCATTTCGCGGCAGCGCTATTGGGGCACGCCGATTCCGATGCTTTATTGCGAGAAGGACGGCATCGTGCCGGTGCCGGAAAAAGATTTGCCGATCATTCTGCCGGAGAATGTGGACATCACACTGACCGGCGGCTCGCCTCTCGGCCGGGTGCCGGAGTTCGTCAACGCTGCGTGCCCGAAGTGCGGCGGCCCGGCGCGGCGCGAGACCGACACGATGGACACGTTCGTCGATTCGTCGTGGTATTTCTACCGCTACACCGATGCGCACAACGACCAGGCGCCATTCGACAGTGCCAAGGCGAGCTATTGGTTTGGCGAGTGCGGGATCGATCAGTACATCGGCGGCGTGGAGCACGCCATTCTGCACCTCATCTACTCGCGCTTCTGGACCAAGTTCATGCGCGACCTCGGCTTGGTCAAGAACGATGAGCCGGTGGAGCGGCTGTTCACCCAGGGCATGGTGATCAAAGATGGCGCCAAGATGTCCAAGAGCCTGGGCAACGTGGTCTCGCCGGACGAAATGGTGGCTCGCTACGGCGCGGATGCGGCGCGAACCTACAGCTTGTTCGCCGTGCCGCCGGATCGAGACATGGATTGGCAGGATACGGGGATTGAGGGGGTCGAACGATTCCTGGGCAGAGTGTACCGGTTCGTGCTGCGCAATTCGGAGGTAGTGTCCCGCGAAGGATCGGCATCGACTGCGCCCAGCGAAATATCGCCGCAGGCCCGCGCGATTCAACGCAAGCTGCACCAGACGATCAAGCGCGTGAGCGATGACTTCCGGGGCCGATGGCACTTCAACACCTGTGTCGCGGCCATCATGGAGTTGGTGAACGCGCTGTATGCGGTCGAAGAAAAAGACGGTGTCAAGAATATCCCCGTGGCTTTGCTGGCCGAAGCACAGCGCGATCTTGTGCTTCTGCTGGCCCCTTTCGCTCCGTATCTGGCACACGAATTGTGGGAGATGCTGGGCGAAAAGGGCAGCCTTTTGCGAACGCCATGGCCGAAGTACGACCCGGCTTTGGCCAAGGAAGACGAAGTCGAAATTCCGGTGCAGGTGAACGGCAAGCTGCGCGGCCGAATCGTCGTGCCTGCGGATTCGACCGAGGATTTGGTCCGGGAGCGCGCTCTAGCTGATGAGAAGGTGAAGGCGGCCATCGCCGGAAAGCAAGTCGTGAAAGTAATCGTCGTTTCCGGCAAACTGGTGAGTTTCGTAGTGAGATGACTTGAGCACTTAACTGCAAAGGCATTAACCACGAAGGGCACGAAGTTTCACGAAGGCCTTGCTTACAAGGTTTTTTCCTTCGTGTGCCTTCGCGTGCTTCGTGGTTAAAGAATTACTCGACGCGCAGCGCGTCGATCGGATTGAGGTTGGCAGCTTCGCTGGCTGGTCGGTAGCCGAAGACGACTCCAACTCCGCTGGAAACAATTAGAGCGAGGGCAGCAGCCGTCCAGGAAATGCCTAACGGGACGATGCTCTTGATCAAATCAGCAACCGGCCACACGATCCCAACGGCGGCGAGCACTCCCACCACGGCGCCGGTGAAGCTGATGAAAAAGGCCTCCAGCAAGAACTGCATACGGATTTCTGCCGGCCTCGCGCCCAGAGCCTTGCGCAGCCCAATCTCGTGAGTTCGCTGGGAGACGTTGACCAGCATGATATTCATGATGCCGGTTCCGGCAGTGATGAGAGTAAGAAATGCGATCGTCACCAGCACGATGGTCATGGCTAGCGAGATACTATCGACCGTCTGCAACAGCGACGAGAGATTTTCCACCGTGTAATGAGCCTCTTTACGGTGGCGGCTCTGCAGCAGGCGGCTCATTTCCCGGGTCATGCCCTCGACTTCGCCGGAAGAAGCCGCCTGCGCATAGAGGACCTGCAGGAAGTTATCCCCGGTCAGATTTCTCACCAGCGGAAATGGAAGCAGCACAGTTTTGTCTTGAATTTCAGACTGCCCGAAGGTAGACACGCCTTCCGTGAAGGTTCCGATTACGGTACAGCGAAATTGATCGATGAGAATGGTGCTGCCCACAACCGGATCAAAGCCAAACGTGTGCTGCGCCAGATGATCGGTGAGCAGGCAAACCTTAAAGTGCGCGGAGAAATCTTCCCCATCGAAGTAGCGGCCGGAAGTGATGCGTAAGTTGCGAATCTTGCCAAAATCCTGGGTCACGCCGACCAGCCGCGCATGAAAGGTCTTATTACGGAATTGGAATGCCACCGGCATGTCATAGGTGCCCGCAACTGCGCGGACGGCGGGTAGTACCTGACGAGCAGCTGCGAGATCGGCAGGTGTCAGTTCATCATCCACAACGGACCATGCTTCCTTGCGATCCAGCGTGGCATAAGCGATGTTGGCGCCGATGCCTTCGATCTGGGAGATGATGTACACCTTGCCGGTGGAACCGATGGTGACGACCAGCACCAGCGCGGCGCTGCCAATTACGACGCCCAGCATGGTGAGCGAGGCCTTGACCTTGTCGACGGCCAGAGCGCGCAAGGCGAAGCGAACGCTTTCTCCCCAATGAATCCCAGGTCCCGTCAATGCTTCAAGGGAGGGCATAGTTGGTCAGCAAATAGTTGCCGGCGTTCTCCGCGACGATTTGCAGATGGGAGCCGCCGACGAGCTGTTCCAGGTGCGGCATCTCAGTGCCGTAAGTCAGGAGGTAGCAACGGCCGGGCGCGGTCCATAGCGACTGGAATTGACCGTCGTCGATGAACACACGCGGAGCGCCCGGAGCGTTCGAGCCATACTCCAGGTTGTTGAAGCGGCCATTCCACAGCAGCGCGGTGCGCTGGGTGTAAAAGAAGACCGAGGAAAAAGCGTAGTAGGCGTTGGCTTCGATCAACTGTCCCGGAGGACTCTGTTGCAGCGCGGTGGCTAGCGGATAGGAGCCGAGATAGGAATCGAAACGGATCAGGGCAAGGCGCGCTGCCTGAAAGAAAACGATCATGCTGGCGGCGACCACGAGGACTGTCCGGCGCGTATTCTTTCGTACTACCGCCAGCGCGGCCGCGCCTCCGCCGAACGCGAGAGCGGCAAGCGCCAGAGGAGCTTTCAGGTAGGCGAAGGCATGGAGCGTCAGGTCGCCCATGTGGCCGAGAGAGAGCGTGTAGAGTTCGGGATGTTGCGTGAGGGCGGTGGAAATGTCTCCCAGGGCAGGCAGCCGCCAAACCAGCGCCAGTAAAACTGAAAGCGTGGCAAATAAGACTGTGAAGATAGTTAGCAGGATGCGCGTTCCCGCGGAAATCCAACGGCCCGAAGAACTAAGGCCCGACCCGATCAACAAAGCGAGCGCCGGGTAGATGGGCATCGAATAGTATTCCTGCGTGGTGGAGAAGGTGAAGAACAGCATCACTACCGAAATCCAGCAAACTGCCATCAGCCGCACTCGGCCTGCCCGCGAAGTTGGCTTATAAGAGAGACCAGGGGCGGCCAACAGATAAGCGGACCACGGGAAAATCCAAACCAGATTCAGCAGCCAGAACCAGAGCCGCGGGACAGTGTTGTAATCGCGCGGGTAGCGCAGGTTCAGAAAACGCAGCAGGTGTTCGTTGAAGAAGTAGAACCAGAAGAATCCGCGGTACAGTCCCGGCCCGCTGTGCATGGAGAAAACGAAGTATGGCGGGTTGTGCAGGATGGCGAGTACATGCCAGGGGACGGCGATTGCCAGAGCGACCGCGGCCACGACTCCTATATTCAATTGGCGCCACGATCGAGCTGAAAATAATTGCCGGGTCACCGCCATATAGGCGAAGGCGGCCATCAGCGGAAACACAATCGCAATCAGGCCTTTGAGCAGCAGGCCGGCGCCGAGGCTTGCGCCCAGAATGACCGACCAGCGCAGCCGATGATCTTCTTGCGGATCGAGAAGCCGCAACCACGCCCATATGGCGGCGGTGATCGCCAGAGTTAGCGTGGCGTCAGGAATGAGAATTCGGGTAAACAAAAACAGGCCAACGGATGTTGCGAGTACGACTCCGGCGTAGAGCCCGGCCTCCTCATCAAAAGCCCAGCGCCCGAACCGATAAGTAAACCAGCAGAGAAGCACCACCGCGAACGCCAGCGGCAGGCGTGCAGCCCAGTCATGAATTCCGAGCACGCGGTAAGACCATGCCATCATCCAGTAAATGAGCGGAGCTTTTTCGAGGTAAGGGACGCCATCGAGACGAGCCGTGACCCAGTCGCCAGACGCCAACATGTTGCGGGCAATCTGGGCTTGCACGGCATCCACATCGTCCATCAAGCGAGGAGGACTGGCGGCGCTTACGACGAAAACTAAGCAAGCTGCTGCGACAACGATCCAACCTCGTCGAGCACTTCCACGGGCCGGATCGGCAGCGTCGCTTCGGTCGGCGCCAGCTCGATATTCCACCGCTTCATCCAGATCAACAGAACCATCAAACCCCATAGGTGGTACCCCAGATTGGCTCTTCGTTCAAGGTGTTCATTTAGCAAATGCTGCACCGCGGGCCAGCGGAACAGTCCGCTGGCTGATACCGCTTCGTGAGAGAGCGTGTCCAGAAGCAGGGGACGGAGAACTCCGCGAAACCAGTCGTGGATAGGAATGTCGAAACCAATCTTCGGCCGGCTTAGCACCGCGGGCGGCAATTTGCCGCGCATTAACTCGCGCAGCACATATTTCGAGGTGGTGCCTCGCAACTTGAAGTTCTGTGGAAGGCAGGCGGCAAAATCCACGATGCGGGGATCCAGAAACGGTGGCCGGACTTCCAGCGAATGAGCCATGCTCATCCGGTCTACCTTGGCCAGGATGTTATCGGGCAGGTAGTAGCGCTGATCGAAGTTCAGAAAGTTCCGCAGAGCCGAGCCAGTCTCCATGCCTGACAGCAAACGGGCCATCGGATTGGTATCTGCGTGCGCGCTCAGTTGCGACTTCTCCGCCTCGGTGAAGGTTCCGTTCCAAAAAACATGCGCCATTTCCGGGGAGAGCAGCGATCCCTGAAGGAAGCGCTTGAGTTTGTACTCGAAGCTGATCTTTTCGTCCGACACCGGCAAACGCATGGCGCAGGCCAGCGTCGGCTTTGCGCAAGGCCGCAGGAATCATACGAGCGGCGTTGGCGTAGCGGTTGGCCTTGTAAGTGAGATAACCGGCAAACAGTTCGTCGGATCCTTCGCCGGTGAGGACCACGGTGACGTCCTTGCTCGTCATCTTGGCGAGAAACCACAGCGGTAACGCGCCGGCATCCGCTCCCGGCTCATCGGAGTAGTAGGCCATCTGCTCGATGGCATCGGCCAGATCGCAACTGGTGTTGAGGTCGAGGTCGGTGTGCTGGGTGCCAAAGTGGCGGCTGACCTCTTTGATGTACTTGCCCTCGTCAAACGAGCGCCCTTGAAAAGTGATAGAGAACGTCTGCAAACGGCTCAGGTCGGAATTCGCGGCATAGTGCAGGATGGTGGAGGAATCCATGCCGCCACTCGACCAGATCCCCACTGGAACATCCGCCACCAGCTCCTCACGCACGGATTCCTTCAACAGGTGGTCAAGTTCTTCGCAGGCCTCTTCCATCGAACGTGGGGCGACTCTGCGGCCGGGTACGGGCAAAAAGGAGGTTACGGTCGAGCGGCCACGATGCCACTCCAGCAATTCGCCCGGCATCAGCTTGACGATGCCCTCGACCATGGTGTGCGGACCCGGCACATAGTTCAGGCTAAGAAAACAGTTCAGGCCGGAAAGGCAGAGTTTACGTTCCGACTGCGGGGTGGGCAAGAATGCACTTCAGCTCCGATCCGAAATAGATTTCGCCGTCCCGCAGGCAGTAGTACAAAGGCTTGATGCCCATGCGGTCGCGCGCCAGCAGAAGACGGCCTTCGGACTGCACCCAAATCGCAATGGCAAACATTCCGCGCATGCGCGCGAAACAGTCGTTGCCCCAGCGCAGAAAAGCGTTGAGGACGACTTCCGTATCGCAGCGCGTATGGAAGCGGTAGCCTTCGCTCTCCAGCTGCGCGCGGAGTTCCCGATGATTGAAGATCTCGCCGTTGAATACGACGACGACATCACGATCGGAACTGAAGAGAGGTTGATCGGCGTTGTCCAGATCGAGAATTCGCAGACGCACTGCGCCTAGCGAGATCTCCGGGGAAACGAACGAGCCCTGGTGATCGGGTCCGCGATGGACAAGCGAGTGCAGAGCCGCGGCCAACACGCCGGGCTGGGCACACTTAGATATGTGTGAAAAACCAAGAATACCGCACATTCTGCGACGCCCCATTTCCGCAGAACAAATGCGAAGCTGCTGTGTTGGCGGCATTATTACACAATGGTGAATGAATGCAATAGCTGAAATGAGTCGGGGAAACGACTGGATTGCATGGAGTAATGCATTGCCGGGCTGGAATCAGGCGTCAGGAGATGCGCAAAACGGCGGCGGCCTGAATCTCACTTTTCTTCAGAGCGGCCAGGGCATGGTTGGCTTGCGCGAGATCGAAGAGCTGGATTTCGGTGCGCAGGGAAGCTTCTGCGGCAAGCGCAAGGAAGTCACGGCAGTCCTGGCGAGTGCTATTGGCGACGCTGCGGATCGTCCGCTCGTGGTAGAGCAACGAATAGTCCATCTGAGGAATGGGGCTCATGGTGATGCCCGCCAGGATTAGCGTGCCAGCCTTCCGCAGGACGCGGAGCGCCTGGGGAACGAGCCCTCCGGCTGGAGCGAAGATGATGGATGCGTCGAGTTCGTGCGGAGGAGTGTCTTCGGCGGCGCCGACCCAGGCGGCGCCAAGCCTGGTGGCGACAGCGCGGTGAGACTGGGCGCGAGTAAAGACGAAGACCTCGCATCCCTGATGCCGCGCGAGTTGCAGGACCAAGTGGGCAGAAGCGCCGAAGCCGTAAAGTCCCAGGCGCTCGCCGGGGCGGATGCCGCTCTGGCGATAAGAGCGATAGCCAATGACTCCCGCGCATAGAAGCGGCGCGGCGTTCTCATCGGAAAAGGCCGAAGGAATGGGGTAAGCGTAATCTTCGTGGACCACGGTGTATTCGGCGTAGCCGCCGTCAACGTGGTATCCGGTGAACTGGGCGTTCGGGCAGAGATTCTCCAGTCCCCGGCGGCAATAGTCGCAGCTTTGATCGGTGGAGTGCAGCCAGGGGATGCCGACGCGGTCTCCTTCCTTGAACGTGCGAACGCCCTCGCCGGTGGCGTCGACAAATCCTACGATCTGGTGCCCGGGAACGAGCGGCAGTTTCGGCAGCGGAAGTTCGCCTTCCACGATGTGCAGGTCGGTGTGGCAGAGGCCGCAGCAGCGCACTTTGACGCGAATGTGCCCGGGACCAGGATATGGGAGAGGCAGTTCCTCGAGAGCGAGTGGAGCCTGCTCGATCGGCTTGGCTTTCTCCAGCACCATCGCGCGCATGGCTTCAATTCTATGCCAGGGCG